>JACPXN010000112.1 GCA_016196515.1 Candidatus Omnitrophota bacterium
GATGATGAGCGGCTCAATGAGTTTTGTCATGCCGTCCACGGCGATGTCCACCTGGTCATCATAAAATTCCGCCACCTTGGCCAGCATTTTTTCCATTTGCCCGGACTTCTCCCCGATGGCGATCATGTGGGTGACCATGGGGGGGAATACCGGACTTTTGGCCAACGGTTGGGCGATGGGACGGCCTTCGCGCACACTCGCTTTGACCTCGTTGACCACATTCTCGATGACGCGGTTGCCGCATGTTTTCCCGACGATCTCCAGCGTTTCTAAAACCGGCACGCCGCTCTGGGCCAGCGTCGAAAACGTCCGGCAAAAACGGCTGACCGCAACCTTGCAGATGAGGTCCCCGAAGATCGGCAATTTCAAAAGCATCGCGTCAAAGGCCAGACCGCCCTTGTCCGTGGCGCGCCAGCGGCCGAAAGCAAGAACGAGCGCGGCCACGCCGGCGGCGAAAAAAACAAAACCTTGCTGCAGGGCCTTGCTGATATTGATGAGAACCTTGGTCATCGGAGGCAGGGGCTGACCCAGGGAATCGTAGATATTGGAAAACGTCGGCACCACCTTGATGATCAAAAGCAGGGTGATCGAAAACGCCATGGTCACGATCACCGCCGGGTAAATAAGCGCTCCTTGCACTTTTTGGCGCAATTTTTCCGATTTTTCCAGATACAACGCCACCCGTTCCAGGACCTCGGTCAAAACGCCCCCCGCTTCGCCGACACGGATCATGTTGATAAAAAGCGAATCGAACACATGCGGATGTTTGGCAAAGGCCACCGACAGGCCGCTGCCCAGCTGGATGTCATCACGGATGGATTTGAGGGTGTCCTTGAACGCCGGGCTGGAGGTCTGGTCACAGAGCGCCTCCAAAGCCTGCAAAATGGGGATGCCGGCGTCGATCATGGTGGCGAATTGCCGCGCGAACACGACGATGTCTTCGGACCTGACCTTCTTTTTTTTCTTCGGCTTGGCAACGGGCGTTAAGGTGGAGGCTTTTTCCTCATCGATGGAAACAATGATGAGATCGCGCTTGCGCAATTCTTCGATGACCAGCGGTTCAGATTCAGCGGATATCTTACCGGTGACCGCCTTACCGTTCTGATCGCGCGTGGTATATTTATACGTGGGCATAAATGATTAAATCGTAGGGGCGCAATTTATTGCGCCCATATAACGGGTTCGATAAATCGAACCCCTACATCGAACCGTAAAATCTTGCAATGGCTTCATCGATCTCGGACTTGGTGGCGATGAAGGTGGCCACACGGCATTTGGTCAGGGTTTCCAGTTCGGCTTGCCTGGCGTCGCTCAAAGGATTGGACATCACAACACTTAAAATACCGCCGATGCGGTCTAAAGGGACCACCCTCTCGCGCAAAGCGATCTCCCTGGGGATCACGGTCAGGACCTGCGGGTCAATGTTGTATTTGTTGACCGCGATGTAGGGCAGCCCGCATTGGACCACCAGGGCCACCACGATGTCCCGTTCATCCAGATACCCCAATTTGACAAGGATCTCGCCGATAAAACCGTTCTCTTTTTTCTGGACCTCAAGCGCGTGGTCCAGCTGGGCCTGGGTGATGCGCTTGCGTTTCATCAAAATTTCGCCGATCAATACCCGTTCCATGATCTCACTCCTGGGTCGCGACACGGTAAACCTCCGCCAATGTTGTCTGTCCTTCATTCATTTTATCAACCGCATCGTCAAAAAGCAACTGCATCCCCTGATTTTCCCGGGCGTAACGGGCGATATCGTCCGAGGACTTGCCGCGGATGAGCATGTCCCGCACGGCATCATCCACCTGCAGGATCTCGGTCATCCCCAAACGGCCCAGATATCCGGTATGGCGGCATTGGTCGCATCCCTTGCCCTCATAAAAAACCGTGCCCGGCTTGACCTTGCCCTGGATGGTGGCCAGGGCCTTGGCCGGGAGTTTCACAGGTTCTTTGCAATGCGGGCATATGCGCCGGCACAGACGCTGGGCGCACACGACGACCAGGCTGGAAGCCACCAAAAACGGCTCTAAGCCCATATCCACCAGACGGGTCACCGCTTGACAAGCGTCATTGGTATGCAGCGTCGAGAACACCAATTGCCCGGTCAGGGAGGCCTTGATGGCGATGTCCGCGGTCTCGGTGTCGCGGATCTCGCCGACCATGACAATGTCCGGGGACTGGCGCAGGATGGCCTTAAGCCCCGTGGCAAAATCAAGCCCGATGTCATGTTTGACCTCGATCTGTGTCAGGCCTTCAATGAGGTATTCCACGGGGTCCTCGATGGTGATGATATTGCGGTCCGCCGTATTGAGTTTATTGATCATCGAATACAGGGTCGTGCTTTTGCCACTTCCCGTCGGACCTGTGATGAGGATCATCCCGAACGGTTTATAGATGGCCTCCTCCATGATCTTGATGGAGCGCCCGGAAAACCCCAGTTTCTCCAGGCCTATGGACAAACTGGCCTTGTCCAAGACGCGCATGACCACTTTCTGACCGAACGTCGTCGGGAGCAAAGAAACCCGGAAATCCACTTCCTGGGAGGACACGCGCATCTTGAAGCGGCCGTCCTGGGGCGTCTGGGTGGTGGTGATGTCCATGCGCGACATGATCTTGATGCGCACGGTCACCGCGGTCTGGCTGTCTTTAGGGATGACCAGCGTGTCCTGCAGAGTACCGTCGATGCGATAACGCACGCGCATCCCCTCGGGTGTCGGCTCCAGGTGGATGTCGGAGGCGCGCTGGCGAATGGCCTCCTTAATGACCAGATTGACCATGCGGATGATGGGCGGCTCTTGACCGGTGTCCGTGTCCGTCTCGGATGAACTTCCTGCATCGGAGACGACCTCAAAATTGGCGGCCTCAATGTTGTGGGTGACATCGGCGATGCTTTGCGCGGCCGTATCGTAAAAGTTATCCAGGGCCTGCTGGACCTGCGACACCGTCGCGACCATGACATCCACTCTCTTGCCTGTAATGTTGCTTAAGTCATCCATGGCGAACACGTTGAGCGGATCGGCCATGGCCACGGTCAGCGTGTCGCCGACACAGGAGATCGGCACCACCTGATGCCGGCGGGCGATCTTTGCGGGGACCATACTTTTAAGCCGCTCGTCAAAATGGTACTTGCTCAAGTCAACGGACGGGACCTTCAATTCGCGCACCAGAAGTGCGATCAGGTCATGCTCGGAAATGACACCCTGTTTCAAGATCGACCGGACAAGCCCCGTGCCGGCCTTGCGCTGGGCATAGACAAGGGCGTCTAAGTCTACCGGGTTGATCCCCGGGATCTTGCGCAATGCTTTCAATATTTTGTCTCTTGTGAATTCCATGAATTAAACCTTGTCATTCCCGAATGCTTCTATCGGGAATCCAGCGCACTGGATCCCCGACTAAAACATGCGGTTTGTTTTATATTCCGCAATAAGCGCAGACGAAAAATTTGTGTCAGCACTGCCGACACACATTAATTACGGCGAATTCGCCGTAATTAAAATCCAGACTATAGATGCCCTCCCAAAATTCGGCAATCGTTACCTAATCGTTACCCTGTGAATCTATAGCTAACAGGTCTGCCTTCTCCTTAGTATTCCTCTATGGGATCATTAAGGTATCAATGCCTGGACTAATTCTTCATCTTTGTTGTTTTAACAATAGCATCTAATTTCTCTTTAATTTCACCATCGATTTTATCCCTGGCAATATACCTCGCCAGAACATGAAAATTTTTCTTAAGCATGACATTGGATAATTTCAATTTCTTAAAATATTTCTCAAAAACATGCGGCAGGAAATCTTCGCTGACTTTTGTATCCTTGTCCCATGGCGACCCCTTTTTCAATGTCTCCATGGCTTTCTCAACTTCTCCAATGGACTCATTCATGGCATTAACTCTCGTTTCAGTTTCTGCCGGACTAAACAATGGACCCGCTGTCGCTTGATGCTCTACTTCTCTCGCATAAGCAATTAAAACGTCCCGATCACATAGATAGTTCTCTATCTCCCTTTTAGTCCATTGCGCAATCTCAAGATCATTTTCATTATTAACTTTCTTTTGTAAATTATCAAAAATCGCCACTGCTCTTAAATTAGTAACCGCTTCTTTAAGGCCATAAAAATGCTTTTTTGTTTCATCTAACTGATTCCCAACATAGTGAACAAAGGGGGATTCAAGTATTTTCCCAGCTTCGGCATGGTCTAAGACATTCGCAAATGATTGTAAAATAGCCAAATCAGTGGGGCCTTCCAAATACAAAACCCATTGCCTTTGCTTAGCCAGATAATAATGTTCAAAACCAATGTCCTTTAATGATTTAAGAAGCTGTGTCCCCCTGTCATTAATGCGATGAGGCTTGCCTATAAACGCAATCACAACGTCTTTTTCAGCCGCTTCGTTAAGCAAAATCTCAGAATGGCTTGCCGCAACAATTTGACTGTTGTTTTTCCTCGCGACTTCGGTCAAAAGCGTATAAATTTGTCTTTGCCGTAAGATTTCAAGATGCGCATCCGGCTCATCAAGTAAAAGTATGGAATTTGGATTAGCATACATATATGCCAGCAATAAAAGGGTTTGTTGCAATCCTCGCCCCGCTGAAGATAGATCAAATTTGCTTGCCCCATCCCGAAAACTCATCACAATCTCCCCTCTTTCAGGGACATATTGAGGATCTTCCAATGTCACCCCAAAAAGCAACTTCATTCTATCCACCAATTCTTTCCAATTCTCCTTATTATTTTCACAAATAATGTGGCAGAGGTTTCGTAAAACCTCCGCAGTACGGCCTTCCCCAATACGCACATTAATGGCCCCGCGGTCAAGACGACTTTCATTAGATGCAAGTCCAGACATGGGTGGTAAGAAAGCTATGGAAATATTTTCAGCCTCTTCCGGGATTTTCATTCTAGATTGATCGCTGTCAGTCCTTAGAGGACGACAAAGAAATGATTCTTCATTATCGTAATCAAACTCCAAACCACACTTCCAAGCCTTCCCATTGGTTATTCCTTCCACAACGACGTCAATGTTAATATTCTTTGTCGTCTGTTTCCCATTCTCCTTTTTAACGTCGCGAACATGCAACTCATGCCATAATAATTTCGCATATGGCACTGGTACGCTGATTAAATCCTTTCTGTTTATTGGTACGCCGGGGCGCTTCTCTGGAGTTTTTACCCCTTTTCTTTTTTCTAACCACCGCTTTAACCCTATGTCCCAAAGGGCTAATACTTGCAAGGCCGATGTCTTACCGGAATTGTTAGGGCCAATAAACACAACCGGATTCCCCAATTCAATTTCAGCATGACTGAATAATTTGAAATTCTTAATCGTGAGTTTTGTTATCATTTTTTATTTCTCCCTTTAAAAACTATGACCTAAGCTCTAATTCGATAATCTGACCTTCCCTCATCCAGTGCACTGTCACCCCCGACTAAAACATTCGGGGGTGACAGTGCATTAATCCGGCGCGGTCAAGCGCACCACTTCTTCCAAAGTCGTCAACCCCTGCGCCGCCTTGATCACAGCGTCTTCGCGCATGGTCCTCATCCCCTGGGTGCGGCCGCAGGCCTTGATGTCCGCTTCCGACGAGCGGACCAAGACCAATTCCTTGATCTGGGGCGTCAGGGTCAAAACCTCGGTGATCCCCACCCGGCCCTGATAACCGGTGTTGAAACATTTGGGGCACCCTTTGGGTTTGTAAAAAACCATGTCGTGACCGGGTACCAGGTCCTTGACCTTGAACGGACGGGAGGCTTCATGAGAAAGGGTGTATGCCTCCCGGCATTGGAGGCATACGCGCCTGACCAGCCGCTGGGACACGATAGCCACCACCGAGGAACAGATCAAAAACGGCTCCACCCCCATGTTGATCATACGGGTGATGGACCCGGCGGCGGTCGTTGTATGCAAAGAACTGACGACCAGATGACCCGTGAGGGCGGCTTTCACGGCGATGTCAAGGGTCTGCGAATCGCGGATCTCGCCGATCAAAATGACGTCGGGATCCTGCCGTAAAATGGAACGCAGCGTCACCGGGAACGTCAACCCGACTTCCGCGCGGATATTGACCTGATTAAAGCCCTTGATCTGGAATTCCACCGGGTCCTCGACGGTGATGATGTTCTTTCCCGGAGAATCGACGAACTTCAGGATCCCGTAGAGGGTCGTGGTCTTGCCGCTTCCCGTGGGGCCGCAGGCCAGGATAAGCCCGTGGGGACGCTGGCAGATTTCCTTGAGACGCGCCAGCGAGGAAGGTTCGAACCCCATCTTGTCCAGTTCCAGGATATCCAGGCTCCTGTCCAAAATGCGCAGGACGATCTTTTCCCCCAAAGCCGTCGGCAAAACGCTGACGCGAAAGTCCACTTCCTGGCCATGACCGGTGACAATACGAAAACGCCCGTCCTGGGGCAGGCGGTGTTCGGCGATGTCCAGACTGGCGATGACCTTGACGCGCGAAACCACGGGAAAATGCATCATCTTGGACATGCGGTCTATTTCGCGGATCATGCCGTCGATGCGGTAACGGATACGCAGGGTCGACTCCATGGGTTCAATGAACACGTCGCTGGCCTTGGCCGCCACCGCCTGCTGGATGATCGTATTGGTCAACGTGATGATGGGCGCTTCCCGCGTGATGTTCTCGATCTCTTTCTTGTTCATCGCAACCGGCATGTCCTTGACCAGCTCAAGGTCTTGCTCTTCCTTGATGTCCTTGAAGATCGCGGCGAGTGTCGTGGACGTGTCGGTATCGTAGAGCTGTTCGATGGCGGCCCTGATCTCCTTGGGCCGGGCGATCACGGGATGGACAGAAAGGCCGGTTAAGGCCCTGACGTTATCGATGGCAAAAATGTCCAAAGGGTCCGGCATCACCACGGTCAACTGGTCGCCGATCCTGGCGATGGGCACGATATGGTAGGCCTGGGCGATCTCCCTGGGGATGGTCTTGACCACGGCGGGATCGATCTTCATCGACGACAAACTGATGATGGGGACCTCCAGGCTTTCGCTTAAGGCCACGCTCAACTGGTCTTCGGTGATGACATTGAGTTTGATGAGGGTCTTGCTCAACTCCCCGCCGGATTTCTTGTGCTCGGCCAAGGTCTTGTTCAGGACCTCGGGGGTGACGAGCTTGTCGCGCAGCAGGATCTCTTTAAGGCGTTCTTGGAGGAATTGCATCGGCTGATTCGTAATAATGTTTGATGCCGTTTTTGATCTCCGACGCGGTGCTGACAAAGGCCTGCACGGCGCAGGAGGTCACGCGCTCGACGTCTTCAAGCGCCTGGACGTTGAGGGGGTTGGCCATGGCCAGCGTCAAACTGCGGCCGATCCTGTCGATGGGGATCAGGCAATATTTCTTGCAAACGTCGACGGGAACGGCGGCAACGACCTCGCGGGAGATCTCGTAATTGGACAAGGGTAAAAACGGAAAACCGTACTGGCAGGTCAAGGCCTGTACGATATCTTCCTCGGTCGCGTACTTCAAAGCGACCAGGGCCTCGCCGAACAGCAGCCCCAGCTCTTTCTGCTTTTTGAGGGCCGCTTCCAGCTGGACACGGCTGATGACGCCGCGCTCAAGCAGGATCTCCCCCAATTGCTTGTTGACCGTCTTGCTAAAATACTTCATCGTTTTATGATAGCATAAATTATTAAAACATTGTCCGTCTTTTGCTCAAATTCAGCAAAAAACCCAGCATCACGGCGAACACAATGAACGAAGTCCTGCCGTAACTGACCAAAGGCAGGGTGATGCCGACGACCGGAAAAAGCCCGATGACCATGCCGATGTTGATGACCACCTGCATGGCCAGGATGCTCACCATCCCCACCGTCACCATCTGGCCGAAACGGTCCTTATGGTGCCCGGCGACCAGAAACCCGCAATAGATAAGCGCCGCGTAACAATAGACCGTGAACACCGCGCCGGCCAGGCCCCATTCTTCCCCGATGACGGAAAAAATGAAATCCGTATGGCGTTCGGGAAGGAAGTTCAGCTGGTTCTGCGTTCCCGCCAGCCACCCCTTGCCCAACAGCTGTCCCGACCCGACCGCGATCTTGGACTGGATGATGGTATATCCCGCGCCCGTCGGATCATGGCTGGGATTCATAAAGACCAGGAGCCGGTCGCGCTGATAGGTTTTCAGGACATGCCAGACAAAAGGCAGGGCGGCGAGAACCGCGGCGATGAAGGCGGCAAACGCCTTGAAGGACAGGCCGCTCATGAACAGCATGACCAAAAATATCCCGAAGATGAGGATCGCGGTCCCCAGGTCGGGTTGTTTGAATATCAAAAA
>JACPXN010000006.1 GCA_016196515.1 Candidatus Omnitrophota bacterium
ATCAAGGGTTGCCTGGTGACCCACGCGGGCAAGATCGTCAACCCCCTGCTGACCAAATAAGGAGTCGTCATGGAGCTTATCTACCTTCTATTTATCCTGGTTCTTTCAGTATTTCTGGGCTTTGCGCTCATCTCGCGTGTGCCGCCTTTGCTGCATACGCCGCTCATGTCGGAAGCCAATGCCATATGCGGCATCATCGTCATCGGCGCCTTGATCGCCGCGGGTGCCCAAGCCAACAGCACGCTGACCATTATCTTAGGGACATCTGCCGTGGCCCTGGCCACCTTTAACGTGGTCGGCGGTTATTTAGTTACGGAACGCATGCTGAAAATGTTCAAGAAAAAGGACGCTCCATGAGCGAAGCCGTCGTCAACTTCATTTATATCGTCAGTTCCGTCCTGTTCGCCTTCGGGTTGAAATTCCTGGGCTCCCCTGTATCCGCCCGCAAGGGCAATATGCTTTCCGCCCTGGGTATGGCGCTGGCCATCACAGCCACCTTGGTCAGCGGGCACATCATCAGTTTTCAATGGATATTGATCGGCATGATCATCGGCGCCGGCCTGGGGGCTTGGGTCGCTTTTAAAGCGGCCATGACCCAAATGCCGGAAATGATCGCGCTTTTGCATGGATGCGGGGCCTTGGCCAGTGTGTTCGTGGGCTGGAGCGCCTATCATGTGCACGGCGCTGTTGACCTGACCAATGCGATCACGCTTTATTTGTCCATCGTCATCGGCGGCCTGACCTTCACCGGAAGCATCATCGCGTGGGGAAAACTCAGCGGAAAAATCCCCGGCAGACCCGTCTTATTCATTGGCCAGCGTCTATTGAACATGGCCTTGATATCAGCGGTCCTGGTCCTGGGCGTCCTGTTCATCATGGACCCCGCCCGTTACGATCTGTTCTTGGTCATTTTAGGGCTATCTGTCTTCTTTGGTATTTTCCTGGTCATCCCCATCGGCGGCGCGGACATGCCGGTGGTCATTTCCGTGCTGAACAGTTACTCGGGGATCGTTGCGTGCACGACCGGCTTTGTCATCCACAACACCCTCTTGATCGTTGTCGGGTCCTTGGTCGGGGCCAACGGCATCATTTTAAGCATCATCATGTGCAAGGCCATGAACCGTTCCATCACCAATGTCATCTTCGGCGCTTTTGGGGCTGTCGTCAAAAAGAAAGCCAGCGGTGAAAAGAAGGAGGCCAAGGCCATATCAATCGAAGACGCGTTCCTGGTCCTGGAAAATGCTAAATCCGTGGTGATCATCCCCGGCTATGGTCTGGCAGTTGCCCAAGCCCAGCATGCGGTGCGTGAACTCGCCGAATTCCTGGAAAAGAACGGCTGTGATGTTAAATACGCCATTCACCCCGTGGCCGGCCGCATGCCGGGGCACATGAACGTGCTTTTGGCCGAAGCGAATATTTCCTATGACCAGCTCATGGAAATGGATGCGATCAATCCTTTGATGGAAGGTGTCGACGTTGCCATCGTCATCGGCGCCAATGATGTCGTCAATCCGGCGTCCCGCCACGACAAATCAAGCCCCATCTACGGCATGCCCATCATCAACGCGGACAAAGCCAAGACTGTCTTGGTCTTAAAGCGTTCCATGGCCACCGGTTTCGCGGGAATTGAAAATGAATTGTTCTACGATGACAATACTCGCCTGATCTTTGGTGATGCGAAACAGACCGTCCAGGCCTTGGTCGCGGAATTCAAAAGCGGAAATTAATTCACACCTAAAATGCGGATAAGTCGTCAGCAGGGGCCGGGCTGATGGAATCTATGGTCAATTCCGCCCTTTTACTGCCGCCCTGGCTGCAAAAAACCTCAACGCTGATGGTTTCCCCGGGCTTGACAATCAAGGGAATATCTTCGATGAATTTCGAAGGGTATTTTTGGCGGGTGTAGGCAATTTCCTGTTCTTTGACACCATTTCTATAGATCACCAGCCGGCGCAGATAATGCTTGTCCAAATGGTCGGAAATGTGTTTGGCTTCAACATGCAGCACTCCCCGGGCCTGCCCCGCCGACGGCGGGGCGGGGTCATAACTGATCTCCATTTCTGTCGGGGGCGTGGCCCAGACAAAGGACGTGCCTGCCATCAGCATAACGACAAGGGCGATGACCGATCTTTTCATGACCCGTAGATCCCCCCATTTAAGACCCACGTGATGATCTGCTCACCCCAGAACTGACTGACCAAAACACCCGTGATCAAAAAAGGACCATACGCGATGGCGCTGTCCTTGGTGCGGATCTTCTCGATGATGCCGTACACGGCCCCGAAAAAAGGTGCTATAAAAAATGCCAGCAGGACCAGTTTCCATCCCAAAAACGCGCCGGCCATGGCCATGAGTTTCACATCGCCCCCGCCCATGCTTGGTTTTTTGAAAATGATGTCGCCGACCAGTCCCATCGCGTACACCGCCCCTCCCCCGACAATAAGTCCTGACAAAGACGCGCTTAAAGCCAGCAGACCTGCCTGTCCGGCAGGCAGGTGCGGCGCATTAGCATTAATAAGGGTAATGACGATGAGGGAACCCAGGACCAGTCCCTTGACCATCCGGTCAGCCAAGGCATCCTCCTTGTCCATCAAATGTTTACAGAAAACCGGATAAATAAAACCAAGGCCTATGCAGGCCAGGACCAGGGCGCCTGCCAAAAAAGAACCCAATAAAAGCTCCTCATGCCCCGGTGTATGCAGGCGCGGGACCAGAACGCTTAAAACAAGGCCGGCTCCCATCCCTCCCACTGAAACCTCGTCGGGAATGATGCGCTCGGCAAAATCCACGAACGCGGCCACGATAAAACCGCTGACCATCACCCCATACGCCGGCAAGACCCAATCCAGTCCATAATGACGGTAAAACAAATAAAAAACAGTGGCGGTCAAACATTCCACCAGCCAGTACCGGAAAGAAATGACCGCCTTGCATTGGCGGCATTTGCCCGTCAGGACCAGCCAGCTGAGCAAGGGAATGTTGTCATACCAGACAATGGACTGCAGGCATTTGGGGCAATACGACCCGGGGGTGACAAGGCTTTGGCCCTTGGGCAGGCGGACAATGCAGACGTTCAAAAAACTGCCGACGATGGCGCCGAACATAAAGATCAAAATACCCAGATCATTTTCTTCAAACATGGGCGGCCCCTGCTTTTTCTTCCAGCACCTTGCGCATGACCCTTTTGACGCGATCGTCGATCTCGACGTCAGCCCAATGCTCAAAGGCCAGCACGCCCTGATAAAACAGCATGCCTAAGCCATTGGCGGTTTTGGCCCCCCGCGCCTTGGCGTCAGAAAGGAATCTGGTTTCAGCCGGCGCGTAGATCACGTCATAAACAAGCATATTCGAATGGAACAAGGACGGGTCTATGATCCGCGGGTCTTCTGCCTTCATGCCGACGGACGATGTGTTCACAAGCAGATCCGCCAACTCGATGTTGAGATCGCCCGTGTCCTGCACGACACGGATGATGCCGGTGTCCATCCTCGTGGAAAGATCGTCCACCAGCTCCTTCGCGTGGCTCAGCGTGCGGTTAAAAAGCAAAATGCTCTGCGGCCTTTCCTTGACCAAACACAACACGCTTAAAACAGCCCTGGCTGTTCCTCCGGCGCCAACGACCGCGATGCGTTTGGCCCTAGGATCAAAGTCCAGTTCCCTCAAATGAACAAGAAATCCCGGCCCGTCCGTGTTAAAACCCCTGATCTTGCGTTGATGGTCGATGACGAGGGTATTGACCGCGCCCACTTTTTCGGCAAAAGGGTCCAGAACATCCACATAAGCCGCGGCCTTTTCCTTATACGGCACCGTCACGTTGAGGCCGAAAATAGGGTTGCTCTGTTCTTTAAGGTCCTTAAAGAACAGTTTCAGTTCCTCGTCGTCGGCTAAAGGGAATAGTTGATAGACCGCGTTGACGCCCAGGGCCTTGAACGCCGCATTGTGCATGAACGGCGACAAACTGTGCGCCACGGGATTGCCGATGATGCCGTATATGGCCGGCGGCTCGTGCATAAAGGCAGCAGCTACCTTTGGATGGCTTTATTGATCGCGTTGATATACGCTTTCGCGGACGCCTCGATGATGTCGGTGCTGGCCGCGCGCCCGATGACGTTCTTGCCTTCCACTTCGGCCTTGACCGTGACCTCGCCCAAAGCGTCCTCGCCTTGGGTCACGGAATGGATGCCATAATCCAGCAGGCGCACCTTCAATTTGGTCACGGCCTCGATGGCCTTATAACAGGCGTCCACCGGCCCGTCGCCCGTGGACTCCTGGACGATCTTTTTTCCCTTATACGTCAGGGTGACCTTGACCTGCGGTTTGACCTTGCTTCCGCTGGTATAGACCAGGTCCGTGAGCATCAGGGTTGCCCTGGCCGGTCTTTCTTCATCTTCGACAATGGCCATCAAGTCCTCATCGTAAATGGCCTTCTTTTTATCCGCCAGGTCCTTGAACCGCGCGAACGCGGCGTCAACGGCGGACTCATCCAAATTAAACCCTAAACGTTTCAAGCGGTCCTTGAAGGCGTGACGGCCGGAATGTTTGCCCAACACCAGGCCCTCGCCGGAGGGAACGCCGACATCTTCCGGGTTCATGATCTCATAGGTGCGTTTTTCTTTCAAGATCCCGTCCTGGTGGATACCGCTTTCATGGCGGAAGGCGTTGGCCCCGACAATGGCTTTGTTGGGCGGCACAATGAATCCCGTGGCTTTGCTGACCATGCGCGAGACACGGTAGAACTCCCTGGCGTTGATGTTCGTCGTCAAACCAAAGAAATCCCGGCGCGTGCGCAAGGCCATGACGATCTCTTCCATCGAGGCATTGCCCGCGCGCTCGCCGATTCCGTTGATGGTGCATTCCACCTGCCGGGCCCCGTTTTGCACCCCGGCCAAAGAATTCGCCACCGCCAGCCCCAAGTCATCATGGCAATGTGTTGAGATCACCGCCTTATGGATATTGGGTACATGGCCGCGGATGCCCGCGATCACGGCCCCGTATTCCAACGGGGTCGAATACCCGACGGTGTCGGGAATATTGACCGTGGTGGCCCCGGCGTCAATGACCGCTTCCAAAACACGGTACAGGAATGCCTTTTCGGTGCGCGAAGCGTCCTCGGGCGAAAATTCGATATTGTCCATGTGCTTGCGCGCGTATTGGACGGCCGCGATGGCCATGGCCAGGACCTCATCCTCGCTTTTTTTGAACTTATGCTCCAGGTGGATTTTCGAGGTCGCCAAAAAAATATGGATGCGTTTGTGTTTGGCCGGTTTGACCGCCTCGATGACGGCATCAATGTCCTTGATGATGGAACGCGCCAAACCGCAGACAATGGAATTCTTGACGTGTTTGGCCACGTTCTTGACCGAATCAAAATCCCCCTTGGACGAAACGGGAAAACCCGCCTCAATGATGTCCACCCCCAGACGCTCCAAAGCAAAAGCGATCTCCAGCTTTTCTTTTTCGTTCATGGTGGCGCCGGGCGCCTGCTCCCCGTCGCGCAAGGTCGTATCAAAAATCAAAACTTTATTGTTGTCCATGGGGTTTGCTCATTTCTTCATCCAGCTCATCATGGCCCGAAGCCGAGCGCCCACCTTTTCCACAGGGTGACTCTCACCGGCTTTGCGCATCCTGTTGAAATGGGGACGGCCTTTTCTGTTCTCGGCCATCCATTCTTTGGCGAATCTGCCCGACTGGATCTCTTTGAGGATCTTTCGCATCTCGGCGCGGGTGCGGACATTGACGATGCGAGGGCCACGGGTCATGTCGCCGTATTCGGCGGTATCGGACACGCGGCGGCGCATGCCCTGGATGCCGTCTTCGTAAATAAGGTCCACGATCAATTTCAACTCGTGCAAGCATTCAAAATAAGCGATCTCCGGCTGGTACCCGGCCGCCACCAGGGTCTCAAAACCGGCCTTGACCAGTTCGCTGGCACCCCCGCACAACACCGTCTGCTCACCGAAGAGATCTGTCTCAGTCTCTTCCTTGAATGTGGTCCGGATAACGCCCGCCCGCGAACCGCCGATGCCCTTGGCATAGGCCAAGGCGATCTTCAAGGCCTTGCCCGTGGCGTTTTGATGCACCGCCACCAGACACGGCACGCCTTTGCCTTCCTCATATTGACGGCGCACCAAAGCCCCGGGGCCTTTGGGTGCTATCATGAACACGTCCACGTTCCTGGGGGGAACGATGAACTTGAAATGAATGTTAAACCCGTGCGAGAATGCCAGGGCCTTGCCCCTGGTCAAATACGGCGCGATGGAATTCCTGTAAATGTCCGCCTGCAAATGGTCCTGGGTCAAAATGATGATGACATCGGCTTTCTGCGCCGCTTCCTCGACGGACATTGGATGAAAACCATCTTTGATCGCCTGGGCATAATTGCCGCCCGCCGAAGGCCCCGCCGCTTTTTGCGGGGGACGCTGGGCCACCATGACCTTCAAACCGCTGTCGCGCAAATTCAAGGCCTGGCCGCGGCCCTGAATGCCGTACCCCACCACCGCGATGGTCTTGGGTTTGATATCGCTGATGTTGCAGTCCTTGTCGTAATAGATCTTAGCCATTTTAATCATCTCCTTCGCCGTCCAGGGCCGCCTGCGCAGTGCGCAAGCCGATCGTCACATCCACTGGTTTGACGATGGCCGTGACGAAATCTTTGGTGTCATGAACGTTCAATTGCCTGAATAAGAATTCAAAATTCTTTTCGATCTCGGCGGCAATGCCCTCTTTGACGCTTTCCGGCATGGCCATGATGTCTTTCTTGAACTGTCCCAGGGCCCGTTTGCGGGCTTTATACATGAACTGTTCCTCGGTGTCCTTTGGTTTGCGTTCAGCGGCGCAGTTGACATTGATCCACGCGGCCATCTTCGCGTACAGGTCCTTGGGGAACAACTTGCTGTCCAGGGTCTTGTTCTGGAAATTCGTCGCCAGATGGATCTCAATGGTGTTGATCTCCGGGAATTTATTGAATGCGCCCTCCGGTAACGTCGACGCGCCATGCTGCACCGCGCCGCCCAAACCATACTTTTTCTGACTGGCCGCCGACAATGCTTTCAGGGTCTCAAAGTCCACCTTGACATCGGCCATGGTCCCGTCAGGCAAAACAACCCCGCCGTGGGACGTGCCTGTCTGGACGGAAATTTTGCTCAAACCCGTCAGGCCCCTGGGCAAAGACTTGTGATAACCATCCATAAAAGCGGTCAGCTCCTGTACCGTGCTGTTCTTATGGCCGACCTCGCCGATCTCTCCGCCGACGGAAACCTGGATGCCTTTGGGCTGGAGCTTGCGGACCAACCGCGTCATTTCGGCGCACACTTCGAAATTGTCCCTCTGCTGTTCGGTCAAAGAAGGACGGCTCAAGTCAACCGTCGTCGAGGAATCAACGTCTATATTATAAAAACCGGCGGCCACGCAATCCGCCACCAGATCTTTAAGAGAGGCGGTTTCTTTTTTCTTGTCTGTGGCATAGGCCGCGGCCTTGATCTGGCAATGGTCACCCTGGATGAACACCGGACCCCGGTGGCCTTCCTTGATAGCAGCCCCCAGCACCGCACCGACATATTCGACCGGCGGCTGGTTGGTGTAGCCCATTTCGCTTTTGGCGATCTCAAAAATGAAAGCGCCGGCCCTCAGCCGTTTGGCCACGCGGAAAATGGCACGCGCCAAATAATAGGTCAAAGAACGCAGGTTCATGGCCGGGACCGTAAAATTCTTGCCTTGCCCCTTGCCGCGCGCGATATAAACGTCATTGATGGAGGCCAAAAAAATGCCTCTGGTCTTGGCCTCGGCGTGGATCTGCCTGGCGAGGGATTCTTTTTCCTTGATATCGTCGGTCATCACCAATTTCTTCACTAAAGCATCCGTATCGAACGACATGAAAACCGCCTCCTCATCTACGTCAAAATCTTCAACAATTTATAATATTCTTCCATATGACCGGGGGCGCGCCGGGTGGCGTCTTTGAGGTCAATGACATTGATCTCATCCTGCAAAAGCCCCACAGCTTTGCCGAAGATCCCGTTGACCAAAAGGTCCACCGCGGCAACACCCAAACGGGTGGACAATATCCTGTCCTGACCGCTGGGGGTGCCCCCGCGCTGGACATGACCCAGAACAACATAACGGGTCTCAAGACCGGTTGCGTTGGTGATATTTTCGGCCACGACCTGGGCCTTGGCCACGCCTTCCGCCACAATGATGATCCAGCTGATCTTTCCCTTGGCGTTGCCCATGACGATGGCCTCGTGCATGGCCTCATAATCGAACGAACGTTCGGGGATGATCACATCTTCGGCCCCGGCGGCCAGCGCGACCTGCATGGCGATATAACCGCTTTGATTGCCCATGACCTCCACCACAAAAATACGTTCCATGCTCTGGGCCGTGTCGCGGATCTTGTCAATGGATTCCAAAGCGGTGTTGATGGCTGTGGAACAGCCGATGGTCTGGTCTGTGCCGTTGATGTCATTGTCAATGGTTCCGGGTAATCCTATCGTCGGAAAACCCCATTGCTCATAAAGTTTGTTGGCTCCGATATAAGAGCCGTCCCCGCCGATGACGATCAAGGCGTCCATGCGGTGCTTGTGCAGGACCTCAACAGCCCTGGTCTTGCCTTCATCAGTGGCGAATTCCCTGGACCGCGCGGTCTTAAGGATGGTGCCGCCCCTGTTGATGATATTGGATACCGAGCGGTGGTTCATGGGCACGATGTCCTCTTCCAAAAGTCCCTGATAGCCGCGCATGATGCCGGCAACCTCCAGCCCGTAATGCAAAGAACAGCGCACCACGCTGCGGACGGCCGCGTTCATACCGGGGCCGTCCCCGCCGGAAGTGAGAATACCGACTTTTTTGACTTTAACGGACATGGTTCTTTAATAGCGGTAACGGTCGCTTTTGTAAGGGCCATCGACCTTGACCCCGAGGTATTCCGCCTGCGCGGGGGTCAGAACTTCCAGACCAACGCCCACTTTTTCCAAATGCAGGCGGGCCACTCTCTCGTCGAGGTGTCTAGGCAGGGTATAAACCTTGTTCTCATATTGATGGGCGTTCTGCCACAATTCGATCTGGGCCAGCACCTGGTTGGTGAATGAACTGCTCATGACGAAAGACGGATGCCCCATGGCACAGCCCAGATTGACCAGACGGCCTTCGGCCAGAACGAGGATTTTTTTGCCGTCGGGATACGTGTATTCATCCACCTGCCCTTTGATCTGTACGCGCTTAATGTCTTTGCGGTTGTTCAGATACGCCACCTGGATCTCGGAATCAAAATGCCCGATATTGCAGACAATGGCCCCGCTTTTCATGGCGTCCAGATGCTCGGCGCGGATCACGTCAACGCAGCCGGTGGCGGTGACGAAAATATCGCCGATCCTCGCGGCCTTGTCCATGGTCATGACCTGATATCCTTCCATGGCCGCCTGCAATGCACAAATAGGATCGATCTCGGTGACGATGACACGTCCGCCCAATCCCTTAAAGGATTGCACGCAGCCCTTGCCCACGTCGCCGTAACCGGCCACGACACACACCTTGCCCGCGATCATGCGGTCGGTGGCGCGTTTGATGCCGTCGATCAAAGACTCGCGGCAGCCGTAAAGATTGTCAAATTTGGACTTGGTGACGGAATCATTGACGTTGATGGCCGGCACTTTCAACGTGCCCTTGTTCATCATTTCATACAAACGGTGCACGCCCGTGGTGGTTTCCTCGGAAAGCCCGCGGATGTTGTTTAAGTATTTCGGGAATTTCTCATGCACCATGAGCGTTAAGTCCCCGCCGTCGTCCAAAAGCATGTTGGGGCCTTTGCCGTCGGGCCAAAGAATGGTCTGCTCGACGCACCAGTCGTATTCTTTGAGCGTTTCGCCTTTCCACGCGAACACCGGGATGCCGCCAGCGGCCATGGCGGCCGCGGCATGGTCCTGGGTCGAAAAGATATTGCACGAAGACCAGCGCACCGCCGCGCCCAATTGAATGAGCGTCTCGATCAAGACCGCGGTCTCAATGGTCATGTGGATACATCCGGTGATGCGGGCCCCTTTGAGCGGTTGTTTGTTTGAAAATTCTTTACGCAGGGCCATCAAACCGGGCATTTCGGTCTCGGCGATGCGGATCTCTTTACGCCCCCACTGGGCCAAGGCAATGTCCTTGACCTTATGGTCCTGTCCCGCCGACGGCGAGACGATTTTAGCGGTTGTCATATCAAGCGTCCTTCTTTAACGCCGCGGCCTTGTCGGTCCTCTCCCAGGAGAAGCCGGGACGGCCGAAATGACCGTAGGACGCGGTCTTGAGATAAATAGGTCTGCGCAGATCCAGGGTCTGGATGATGCCGCGCGGGGACAGGTCGAAATGTTTGCGCACCAGGCCCACCAGACGCTGTTCGGAAATTTTACCCGTCCCATAGGTGTCCGCCATGACGGACACCGGCTGGGGAAAACCAATGGCGTAACCGACCTGCAAAAGGCATTTTTCCGCCAAACCGGCCGCAACGATATTTTTGGTGATATAGCGGGCCATGTACGCGGCGGAACGGTCCACCTTGGTCGGGTCTTTGCCGGAAAAAGCGCCGCCGCCATGGGGCACAACACCGCCATACGTATCCACGATGATCTTGCGGCCCGTGACACCGGTGTCGGACTGCGGCCCGCCCAAGACGAACTTTCCCGTCTCATTGACGTAAAATTTGGTCTTTTTGTCGATCATCTTGCCGACGACCGGGTATGCCACGGTCCTGATGATCTCCTGCTTGGCCTTTTGGGTGATGCGTTTCCCGCTTTTATCAAGGATGTCCTGTGTGTGCTGGCATGCCAAAACAACGGCGTCCACGCGCAAGGGCCTGTCGTCTTCGTATTCAATGGTGACCTGGCTTTTGCAATCCGGGCCCAGATATCTCAAAATACCGTTCTTGCGGACATGCTCCACGCGCTGGACCAGACGATGCGCCAGCATGATGGGCAAAGGCATCAATTCCGGCGTCTCATGGCAGGCATAACCGAACATAATACCCTGGTCGCCCGCGCCCCCGGCATCCACGCCCTGGGAAATGTCCGGCGACTGTTTATTGATGGCGTTGAGGATCGAGCAGGTATTGGCGTCAAACCCGTATTTCGGATGATTGTAGCCGATGTCCAAAAGGGTTCGGCGCACAAGTTGATGCACGTCCACGTAGGTGGTCGTGGTGATCTCACCGCCCACAATGACCTGCCCCATGGAGCAGAACGTCTCGCAGGCAACACGGCCTTTGGGGTCGTCCTTGAGCACCGCGTCCAAAACAGCGTCGGAAATCTGATCACAGACCTTGTCCGGATGGCCGTTGCCGACCGATTCAGAAGT
This sequence comes from Candidatus Omnitrophota bacterium, assembly GCA_016196515.1. Classification (GTDB taxonomy): domain Bacteria; phylum Omnitrophota; class Gorgyraeia; order Zapsychrales; family Fredricksoniimonadaceae; genus JACPXN01. The sequence goes on from JACPXN010000006.1 coordinate 11,329, forward strand.
GAATAAAAAACATCCTTTCACGCCTACCTCCTATAGTATAATCCCGCTTCGCGGGATAAATTCGGCCGAACAACTTACGCCTGCCTGCCGGCAGGCAGGTCGCTAACGCTTCCGTAAGTTGTGGCCTCATTTAAAGTGCTGTTGTGCGTCGTTGAGGGATTCAACGCTTCCGATATCATACCATTTTCCCGAAAATTGAAAACCATAAACATTCTTCTTTTCCGCCAGCCACTGGATATAACTGCCCGCCGCATCCAAAGCGTTGCTCTGGACCCTGTATTCCTCGATCAAGGTCAGGGTCGGACGCGGGAAATAGTACACACACGTGGCGATCAGGGTGGACAGAGGCTTCTCGGGCTTTTCCTGGAACAAGGTCACCCGGCCTTGGGCATCCAGACTGCAGACGCCGAATTTGGAAGCGGCCCTGATGTCGCCGATATCGTAAAGCCCTACACTTATTGCCGGCGCTTTGGCGCGGGCGAATGACAGAAACGGTGTCATCTCCTGGTCAAAAAGATTGTCTCCTCCAACGATCAGCCAATCATCGTGGACACGTTCCCTGCTCCAGACAAAATGAATGTCTCCCACCGACCCCAGGCGCTCCTCGGGAGTGTCAGTGCCGTCATTGACGACGCGGATCGGCACGCCGGCATGGGCCCGCCCCGCCGCAGGCCCCGCCATAGGCGGGGCAGGCGGGGTTTTGGCCCAGCGGGTGAAGTGGCCGTAAAATTTATGGTTGGTGACAACAACGATCTCACTTAAGCCCTCGGCCGTACGCAGACGTTCCACCACATGGTCGATGAGGGCCTTGCCGGCAACGGTCAACAGCGGTTTGGGCGTATCCTTGGCCACCGCCGCCAGACGCACACCGTAACCTGCCGCTAATATTAGTGCTTTCATAAATGAGCACACAAGTTATGGAGTCCCGACCGAAGCGTCGGGACGAACATAACTTGTTTGTGCGAATTTATCCCGCGAAGCGGCCAAATGAAAATTTTGCCGCGTAGCGGGATCTCCTTTACAATAAATGCGGCAACAATTTATTCAACTGCACCGTGACGTACTCTTCCACTTCCTGGCCCGTCAGCATCTGCATGGCCTCCTCGGCGACGCGCTGGGCATCACTGAATTTCAACGACCGCACCATTTTTTTGACGGTCAGGACGCTGGAGGGCGACATGCTCAACTCATCGAGCCCCATGCCCAGCAATAACAGCGCCAGCGCCGGGTCAGAGGCCATCTCGCCGCACAAGCCCACGGGAATGCCTTCTTTATGGCCTTCGTCAACGGTCCTTTGGATCATGCGCAGCAGGGCCGGATGCGACGGTTCGTACAAATGCGCGGTCTTCTCGTTGACGCGGTCCACGGCCAGCGTGTACTGGATCAGGTCATTGGTGCCGATGCTGAAAAAATCCGCTTCCTTGGCCAAAGCGTCAGCGGTCATCACCGCGGAAGGCACTTCGATCATGACCCCGACCTTGATCTGATCGTCGAAAAGGATCCGTCCCTCGCGCAGGGACCGCCTGACATCCCCAAGAATAGCGTTGGCCTGGCGCAATTCGCTTAAACCCGAGATCATCGGATACATCATCTGGATACGGCCGTGCACCGAGGCGCGTAAAATGGCCCGCAGCTGCGTCGTAAAAATATCCTGGCGTTCCAGGCAAAACCGTATGGCACGGCATCCTAAAAACGGCGACATGTCCTTGGGGACCTGGACGCTCGAGATGAACTTGTCCCCTCCGATATCCAGAGTGCGGATGGTCACCGGAAACGGTGCCACGGCCTCGGCCACCCGGCGATAAGCCTCGTACTGCTCGTCTTCTCCCGGCAGGTCCAGCCGGTTCATGTACAAAAATTCCGTCCTGTAAAGCCCGATCCCCTCGGCCCCAAACTTACGGACATTGTCGGTTTCCCGCGAAAGTTCCAGGTTGGCCAAAATGGACACGCGTTTTCCGTCCATGGTCTGGGCCGGCAGGTCCCTGAGATCCTCGAGTTTTTCCAAAGACGCGTGGATCTTGCTTTGCTCTTTGGTGTACAGTTCCCTGGTCGGCTGGATGGGATTGATGATGATGAGCCCCTTTTTCCCGTCAACGATCAAAAAGTCGCCGTTGCTGACCCGGAGCGTGGCGTCCTTGAGGCCCACGACCGCCGGGACCCTCAAAGACTTGGCGATGATGGCCGTGTGCGACGTACGCCCGCCGATGTCGGTGACAAAAGCGATGATCTTCTGGTGATACATGCCTACCGCATCCGACGGGGAAATATCATGGGCCACGATGATAGAATCCTGCTGGAGCAAGTCAAGATCATGCCATTTGTCCTCTTGTGTCAGGAATTTCAATATCCGCCTGGCAATGTCGTTGACGTCGGCGGCGCGTTCACGCAAATACTCGTCCTGGATCTTCGAGAGCGCGGCCATGTACTGTTTGATGACGTTGAAAAAAACATATTCAGCGGCTTGCTGATGCCGGCGTATGCCGGAAGTCACCTGCCCGAGCAGCGTCGGGTCTTCCAGGACCATCAAATGCGCGTCCAGGATACGTGCCTGCTCGGGGCCGATGTTGCGCACGATCTCTTCTTTAAGAACATTGATTTCCAAGCGGGCCTGACCAATGGCTTCCTCGAAACGGGCGATCTCACAATCCGCCTCTTCGGGCATGATCGTGCGTTTGGGAACGATGAATTCCTGTTTGTCAAGGATGAAGGCCGGGCCGTAAGCAATGCCGCCGGCCGCGGGAACGCCTTTGAGGACCAGTTCGCTCATGGGGTCAGGTCCTCTTCCTGTTTGGCAAAAAATTCTTCGATGGCATCCGCGGCCCGTTGGGCATCTTCACCGTCAATGGTGACCCGCAGGGGCGTCTTGTACTGGGCACCGAGCATCAAAAGCGCCATGATGGATTTCCCGTTGATCTGTTCCTCACCCTTGGCGATGGTTACGGCCACGTCGAATTTGTCCGCCATCTGGACGAACAACACCGCCGGGCGGGCATGGAGCCCTTTTTTATTCATGACAACGATATCTTTTTCGATTTTAGACATATATTGATGTGTACGGGCGAATCTTGTATTCGCCCTATCATTCGGGCGATCACAAGGATCGCCCCTACCTTTTAATGACCCGCTGACTTTCGATCAATTGGATGAGCGCCTGCGTCAATTTCTTGGAATCATGGCGCACGTAATCGTTGACGCTCAAAAGGTCGGTGGCCACCACTTTGTACCCCATATCCTTGATGCGCTGTGTGTCCGCGGCGACCGGATAAGAATGATCATCACGGTAACGCTTGAGCGCCTCTTGCGGTACCGGCGCATCGTTGATGATGCAGGCGTCCAGGGCCTTGGCATCGCCGTGCTCCACCAGCACCCGCACGTGGTCGGCGGCGGAAAACCCGTCGGTCTCACCGCACTGGGTCATGACATTGCACACGTAAATTTTATACGCCGGCGATCGGACAATGGCCTGCGGCACGTCCTTGATGATCAAATTCGGGATGATGCTGGTGTACAAACTCCCGGGACCCATGACGATGATGTCGGCTTCGGCAATGGCGGTCAGGGCCTCCTGGGTCGGCTGGGCGTCCTCGGGTTTCAAAAAAAGTTGTTTGATGGCAACACCGGTCCTGGGGATCTTCGCTTCCCCTTCGGTGCGCGTACCGTCGATGTATTCGGCGACCAGATGCACGTTATGCACCGTGGACGGGATGACCTTGCCGCGGATGGCCAGGACCTTACTGGACTCCTCAACCGCTTTCTGGAAATCCCCGCCGGTCAACTGGACCATGACGGTCAAAAACAAGTTGCCGAAATTATGGCCTTTGAGCTGTGAGTCCTCGGCGAAACGGTACTGGAACAGCTGCCCCATCAAAGCGGGCGCGTCGGCCAAAGCCACCAGGCAGTTGCGGATGTCCCCGGGGGCCACGATCTTGAACTCTTCACGCAAGCGGCCTGAAGACCCCCCGCTGTCAGCGACGGTGACGATGGCGGTCAAATTCGCCGTGTATTCCTTAAGACCCAATAACAGATGCGAAAGCCCATGGCCCCCGCCGATGGCCACGATCTTAGGGCCCCGCTCCAGATACCGGCGCTGGTAAAGGATGTTGACAATGTCGCGTTCGCGCCGGGGCAAAAATAACGTCAGCAAGGACACGGTCATCTTGCCCATCCCCAAAACGATGAATACGACCCCGCACAAAATGATGATCGTGCCGAAGGTGCGGACGAACGGATATTCGGAAACGGAAAATACGGCGCCGACGCCCACAATGAGGACGCCGAAGAACGCGGCCATCATCCAGCGCTTGACTTTAATGCCGGGATACAACCATTTGAAAAGATTATTATTGGACATGATATGTGCTTGGATCAACCGAGACGGGCGTCTTCCTGTGATACCAGATCCAGCATTTCTTTACCGGACTTGGTATTTTTCAGGCTATCCCGGAAGAATTTGTCTTTGAGAAGGCGCGAGATCTGGGCAAGGACCTTCAGGTGCGGGCCGGCGGAATCAATGGGAGCGACCAGTAAAAAGAAAATGTAGGACAGTTCTCCATCGAGAGAATCAAAAGGAACACCTTTCCTGCTCACCGCCAGCGCCGCGACCATTTTCTCGGCGGCCTCGGACTTGCCGTGGGGGATGGCGATGCCCTGCCCGATGGCGGTAGATCCCAGCGCTTCGCGGGCCATCAATGTTTCGATGATCTTTGCCTTGTGTTTCTTCTCGATGGCCCCTGCTTCCACCAAAAGACCGGCCATCTCGGTGATGACCTCCGCCTTGGTCGAGGCTTCCAGGTCATTGGTCACTGCGTCGCGGCAAAGAAAATCGGTGATCTTCATCGATCCTCCACGATCAAAAGGTAGCCCCTCGGCTTACGCCTCGGGGTGATTTTCCAACAAAGGAAAACCAGGGAAAATCAGAGCGGCGAATGGGGCTCGAACCCATGACATCCACCTTGGCAAGGTGGCATTCTACCAACTGAATTACCGCCGCAAAATTCGCTAATACGTCAAAATTTACGTCGGGCTCGTCCGTGTCGCATCACTTTGGTGGGCGGAGGAGGGCTCGAACCTCCATGGGTTACCCCACATGCTCCTAAGGCATGCGCGTCTACCAATTTCGCCATCCGCCCGTTGAGCAAGAATCCTTTACCGCCGCCGTTTGATATTGGTGACCCACCCGCGACTCGAACGCGGTACCCCTACATTAAAAGTGTAGTGCTCTGCCAGGGTGAGCTAGTGGGTCAAACCTCACGCAATTCTTTGCTTTTCTTCTCAAGCAAAGCGTCGATGTCCTTGATATGACGGTCCGTCATCTTCTGCACTTCCTGTTCGGCCTTGAACTTGTCGTCTTCGGACATATGCCCTTCGCTCTGGACTTTCTTGATCTTTTCATTGGCGTCACGGCGCAGGCTGCGCAACGTCACGCGTCCGCGTTCCGCCATTTCCTTGATGACCTTGATGAATTCCTCGCGGCGCTCCGTGGACAAAGGCGGGAACACCAGACGCATCACCTTGCCGTCATTGGTGGGGCTGATGCCCAATTTCGAATTATTGATGGCTTTCTCGATCTCAACAAGGACGTTGGCGTCCCACGGATGGATGAGGATCTGCCTCGGGTCCAAAGAAGACACGGCGGCGATCTGTTTGACCGGCGTGGACGTGCCGTAATAATCAATGTGCATGTCTTCGATCAAAGCCGGCTGGGCGCGCCCGGTGCGCACTTCCGAAAATTCGCGCAACAGAGTTTCCATGGTCTTTTTCATCTTGCCTTCGCTGTCTTTGAGGATCTCCTTGGCGGTCATAATTTTTTCCCTAACGGACAATGGTCCCGATCTTTTCCCCGAAAACCGCTCTTTGGATGTTCCCTTTCTGCAAAAGATTGAAAACGATGATGGGGATGGAGTTGTCCATGCACATGCTGATCGCGGCGGCATCCATCACCTTCAAATTTTTCTTGAGCACATCCAAAAATTTCAATTCGGCAAATTTCTTGGCGTCCTTGTCCTTGGCTGGGTCGGCGGAATAAACACCGTCCACCTTGGTGGCTTTCATGATGACATCGCAGTTGATCTCCGTGGCGCGCAAAGCCGCGGCCGTGTCGGTGGTGAAATACGGATTGCCGGTACCGGCCACGAAAATGATGACCCGGCGTTTTTCCAGATGGCGTATGGCCCGACGCAAAATATAGGGCTCGGCGATCGCATGCATCTGAATGGCGGTCATGACGCGCGTTTGTATGCCGACCTGCTCCAGCGCGTTCTGCAAAGCCAGACCGTTCATGACGGTGGCCAGCATGCCCATGTAATCCGCCACCGAACGGTCCAGGCCGAAACGCTTGCTTTCCACGCGGCCGCGGAAAATGTTGCCGCCGCCGACGACCAGGGCCATTTCCACCCCCGCCTCATGCACTTCCTTGATCTCCTGCGCCAGAGACGCGCACATTTCGGCATCAATGCCGTGCTGCAGGCGCCCCAACAGGGCCTCGCCGCTCAACTTTAAAAGGACACGCTTATAGACGGGTGATTTGTTCATGATTTTTTCCTTGGATTTTTTCACTCACCAATTTTAAAACGCACGAAACGGCCCACGACGATGTTCTCACCGATCTTGGCGACCAGTTCGTTCAAAAGGTCCCCGACGGTCTTGCCCGTGTCCTTGACGAACGGCTGGCCCAAAAGGACCTGGACGTTCTCGGGATCCATGGCGGCAATGTGCATGGCCACGTCACGGGTGAACGTGCAAAAATCCCCGCTGCGGGCCACGAAATCGGTCTCGCAATTGACCTCGACGACGACACCGATCTTGTTGCCGTGATGGACATAGGCCTCGATGCGGCCTTCCCTGGCCGCGCGACCACTTTTCTTGGCCGCCATTTCCAGGCCGCGCTTTCTTAACAATGCCTTGGCCTTGACAAAATCACCTTTGGCCTCTTCCAGGGCTTTTTTGCAGTCGATCACCCCGCAGGATGTCTCTTCTCTCAGGCGTTTGATGTCCCCGGCTGCTGCCATCATACGCCCGCCACTTCCTGGGCGCCTTGTGGTGAGCCTGCCGAACCATGGACCGCGGCTTGCACCTTTTTGCCCGCCAGGAACTCATTGCGGCCTTCAATAATGCTGTCGGTGATCAAACCCGCGATGAACTTGATGGATTTGACCGCGTCGTCATTGCCCGGGATGGGATACTGGATCAGATCCGGGTCGGAATTGGTGTCGATGATACCGACGACGGGAATGTCCAAACGTTTGGCTTCCGCCACCGCGATCTCTTCTTTTTTGGTGTCAATGACAAAAAGGACGTGCGGCAAAGCGCCCATGTCGCGGATGCCCCCTAAGTCGCGCAAAAGGCGCTGTTTTTCCTTCATCAACAACGAGGCCTCTTTCTTGGTGAGCCGCTGGACGATGCCGGTGTTCTCCATCTTCTCAATGTCGTTGAGTTTCTTGATGGACCTCTTGACTGTGTCGAGGTTGGTCATCAGACCCCCCATCCAGCGGTTCTTGACATAGAACATCCCGCAGCGCTGGGCCTCGGTCTCGATGACATCCTGGGCCTGTTTCTTGGTGCCGACAAAGAGGACCTTAGCGCCTTTGGCCGCGGCGTCGCGGATGAAATCCCGCGCGGCATTGAGGCAATCGACCGTCTTTTCAAGGTCAATAATGTAAATGCCGCCGCGCTCCCCGAAAATGTAACGTTTCATCTTGGGATTCCAACGGCGGCTCTGATGGCCGAAATGCACGCCTGCTTCCAACAACTTCTTGATCAGTTCTGTTGCCATGCCTTCTCCTTATTCCTGTCCCGCCGTATCAATAACAGAGACAGAGGCGGGACGTTTGGGTTTCAACACCTGCCGCCGGGCCTGGCTCATTCCCCCGGCAGCGGCTTTATTAAAGAAGTTTTAGTATAAACAAACCACCCGCCGAATGCAATAAAAAAATACCCTGAAAACCCGTGTCTTTAATGGTCGAACTGAGTTTCGTACAGCCGGCGGTAGAGCGGGCAGGAAAACAAAAGGTCGTCGTGTTTGCCCATGCCCACGATGCGGCCGCCCTCGATGACGACGATCTTGTCCGCCTTCATGATGGTGGACAGCCGGTGGGCGATGGCGATGACGGTGCGGCCCTCCATCAGCAGGTCCAGGGCCTGCTGGACGAATTTTTCCGACTCCGAATCCAGTTGGGACGTGGCCTCATCCAGGATCAACAGCGGCGGGTTTTTCAAAATGGCCCGCGCGATGGTCAGCCGCTGTTTTTCCCCGCCGGAGAGACGAAAACCGCGGTCGCCCACGATGGTGTCGTAGCCCTTGGGCATCTTTTCGACAAAGGCATGGGCAAAAGCGCTTGTGGCGGCCTGCTCGATCTCTGCGGGGGTCGCGTCAAACGTGCCGTAGGCGATATTATTCCTGACCGTATCGTTAAAAAGCACGGCATCCTGGGTCACGATGCCCACCTGCCCGCGCAGGGACCGAAACGAGGCCTCTTTGACATCGGTCCCGTCGAACAAGACCCTGCCGGCCGTCACGTCGTAAAAACGCGGGATGAGATTCACCAGGGTGCTTTTGCCCGAACCCGTGGGCCCGACCATGGCCACCAGTTCCCCTTTTTTGATCTCCAGATCGATGTTTTCCAGCACCGTCCCCGACTCCTTGTCGTAGGCAAAAGAAACATGGTCAAAAACGATCTTGTCTTTCAGGGGCCCGAACTCTTGGGGCCTGGGCGATTCCACCACCGTCGGTTTGGCCTCGAGGACATCATAAATGCGTTCATTGGCGGACAGCGCCTGCTGGAGAATGGCCTGCACATTGGCCAATTTCTTAATGGGCCGTGTCAGCATGATGATGTAGGTGAAAGACAAAGCGAAGACACCGAACGACAAATTGTTATTGAGCACTTCCCTGCCCAGCACCAGCATGACCGCGACCCCGCAAATGGCGCCGGCGATCTCCGTAATGGGGCCGCCGAGGTTCAAATTGAAAATGGATTTCATGCGGATGCGGTAATAATCCTGGTTGCGCTGGCGGAACCTTTGAATTTCATATTTCTCGGTGCAAAACGCTTTGAGGATGCGGGCACCAGCAATGGTCTCCAGCAAATGGGACGTGATGTCCGCCATTTTCTCCTGCATGCCTCTGGCCAGTTTGCGCAATTTCTTGCTGATCAAAGCCATGGGCCAGCCGATGAGGGGGAAAAGCAAAAATACGATGGCCGTGCCTTTGGTATTGATGATGAAGGCGAGACCGACATAGACAAGGATGATGAAAGGCTGTTTGAATAAGTCCGTCAACCCATAAGAAATGCCGTTTTCGATCATGCCGACGTCATTGGTGATGCGCGCCATCAGCTCGCCGGTGCGTTTTTTGCTGAAATAATCCAACGATAGGGTCTGGATGCGCTCAAACAGGCGCGAACGCACGTCGCGCATGACGGCCTGGGCGATGTCATTCATCAGATAATCCGAGAAAAAAAGCACGGCTTGTTTGACGATAAAAACGCCCAGAAAGATCAACGGCACCGTCCAAAAAAGGGCATGCACGTCGATACTATTGAGGCCTTCGACCATGTGCTGCAAAAACAACGGGACTTTATTGGGCAGGATGATCTTCTTATTGGTGAAGATACGGTCGATGACGGGGAGCATGAAAGACAACTGCACCCCTTCGAACAAGGAAGAGACCAAGATCAGCAGGACCGCCCAGGAAAAACGCCTGCGATGACCTTTGAGGAAGGCGAGCAATTTGAAATAATTGGTCATATGGGCGTCAATTTAGCATGGGGTTTGACTTTTGTCGAGGGCTTTGTTACTATCCAAAGCATGCGAACAATCAATATCGCGCTCATCGGCGCCGGATATCTGGGCCAAAGGCATTTAAAGACGCTGCACGCCCTGCGCAACAAAGCCAATATCGTCGCTGTCTGCGATACCGATCTCCAAAAGGCCAAGGCCGCGGGCCGGCAATACCGCGTCCCTTATTTTAAGGATCATAAAGAATTGCTGGGCCTGCCTTTAGAGGCGGTGAGCATCTGCACCCCCACCGTCACCCATACCGAGGTCGCCCGGTCCTTTTTAGAGAACAAGGTCAACGCTTTTGTCGAAAAACCCATCACCTATACCCTCCCGGAAGCCGACATCCTCATCGCTTTGGCGGCGAAAAATAATTTGAAACTGCAGGTCGGGCATGTGGAGCGGTTCAATTCCGCCTTCGTGGCCGTCGAGCCCCTGGTCAAGGACCCGCTTTTTATCGAATGCCATCGTTTGAACATGTTCCCCCACCGCTCTTTGGACATCGGGGTGGTGATGGACCTGATGATCCACGACATTGACATCATTTTGGGCCTGGTCAAATCGCCGGTCAAAGACATCCAGGCGGTCGGCGTCAACGTGCTCACCGACCGGGAAGACATCGCCAACGCGCGGCTCACCTTTGCCAACGGATGCGTCTGCAATGTCACGGCCAGCCGCATCTCGCCGGAGGTCACGCGCAAGATCCGCATGTTCACGAAAAATGCCTACATCTCCCTGGACTATGCCAAACAGGAAGCGAACATGTACACCAAGGACGAACGCGGCATCCACAAACGCGGCCTGCCTATTGAAAAAGAAGAACCGCTGAAAAAAGAACTTGAATCCTTCCTGGACTGTGTCGGCGAAGACCGCAAACCCGTGGTCAGCGGCACCGAAGCCAGAGAAGCTCTCCGGGTGGCCTTGGCCATCACCGAAAAAATATGGGAACACCGCAAAAACACCTGATGATCGTGGCCGGCGAGGCCTCGGGCGACATGCGCGCCGCAGGGCTCGTCAGGGCGCTCAAAAACACGGGGATGCGTTTCTCCGGTGTCGGCGGCACGCACATGGCCGGCTGCGGGGTCGAACTGTTCGCCAATATCCATGACCTGGCGGTCATCGGCATCGGCGACGTCATCAAAAATTTCAACCGCATCAAACAGGTCTTTGACCGTGTGCTCCAGCGCATCGACAAGGACAGGCCCGACGCTGTTTTACTGGTGGATTATCCGGGGTTCAATCTGCGCCTGGCGCGGGAAATCAAAAAACGCGGCATCAAGGTCATCTATTACGTCAGCCCGCAGGTCTGGGCGTGGCAGGAGAACCGGGTCAAGACCATCAAGACGCTGGTGGACCGCATGCTGGTGCTCTTTGCCTTTGAAAAAGACATCTACGCCAAATACGGGATGGCGGTGGATCATGTGGGCCACCCGCTGGTGGATGAAGTGGTTTTGACCCAGCCGCCGGCCAGTATCCGGGCTTCGCTGGGATTCAAACCGACGGACAAGATCATCGGACTGATGCCCGGATCGCGGCCCCAGGAGATCAAACGGCATTTGCCCGTGATGCTGGGCGCCGCAGAGATCCTGGCCCAAAAAAATCCCGCCTACCGTTTCCTGCTTTTAAAAGCAGAGCCCATCCCGACAACGGTGATCGAACGCCACATCAAGCAGGCCAAGGTCAAGGTGATGGTGCACGACGGCCCTACCTATGACGGTATCGGTATCATAGACTTAGGCATCGTGGCTTCGGGCACCGCGACGCTGGAAACAGGCCTGCTCTTAAAACCCATGGTCATCATGTACAAAACAACGCCCCTCACCTATGGCTTAGGCAAGATGCTCATCAAACTGCCCTTTATCGGATTGGTCAACGTGGTGGCGGGAAAAAAAGTGATCGAAGAATTCATTCAGGATGACGCAACACCAACAAACATCGCAACGGCCGTACAGAAAATCTTGTCCTCCCCCGAGGCCTACGGCCGGCTGACCAATGAACTGGCCGTCCTCAAGGCCTCCTTAGGCCGCCCCGGTGCCAGCCAGCGCGCGGCACAGATCATCCAAGCGGAACTCTCACCTAACCAACTTCTTCTCTAATAAAGTAACCGCTTCCCGTACCTGGGTGAGGTGTTGGTGCATGTGGGTGGGGTCTGATAAAAGCGCCTACTCAAAATATCATTTCTACTTGCGGATCTTTGCGGCCGAGGCTTTTGTTGGCGGTGCCATCGATGATCTTAAGCAATGACCAATAGCCGCGCCCCATCCTCTTGGTCAAT
>JACPXN010000105.1 GCA_016196515.1 Candidatus Omnitrophota bacterium
ATATTGGTGGAGGAGTGCGACCCGTCGCAGAACGGCTGTTTTTGCGACCGCCCGCAGGCGCACCAGACGTAACGGCCCGGCTTGAGGGTCATGACGTAGGGATGATTGGGATCGTCCATGACCTTAGATTAATGATTTTTGTGGTATAATTCAAGTCCATTTATGCTTAAATATGATTTTCTCATCATCGGTGCTGGCATCATCGGCCTGACAACGGCCCACGCGCTTAAAACCCGCAAGCTCTCCAGCCGTATCATCGTCATCGATAAGGAAGAGGCCCCGGCCTTTCACGCGTCAGGGCGCAATAGCGGGGTTTTGCACGCCGGATTTTATTACACCGCGGACAGTTTAAAGGCCAAATTCACCGTCGAGGGAAACCGGCAGATGAAGGCCTACGCGCGTTCCAAGGGCCTGGCCGTCAATGAATGCGGCAAACTGGTCGTTGCCCAAAATGACCGTGAACTGGGCCAGCTCAATGAGTTATTGCGCCGCGGTCAGCGCAACGGGTCCAATCCGCGTTTGATCGACGAGCACCAAGCGCGTGAACTGGAACCCAATGTGCGCACCCATCAAAAGGCCCTGCATTCGCCGGACACCGCCAGCATTGACCCTAAAGCGGTGTGCCGGGCCTTGAAAGAAGATCTCACCGGGGCGGGAGTGGAATTTGTGTTCGGCGCCAAATATTTGGGCCATACCGGTCACGTTGTCCACACGACACAGGGGGATTTTGAAGCGCAAAGAATTGTCAATTGCGCCGGGCTGTACGCGGACAAGATCGCGCAGGATTTCGGTTTCGGGAAAAAATACACCATGATCCCGTTCAAGGGCCTGTATTTGAAATACACCAAGAACACAACGGACGTGCGCATGCATCTTTATCCGGTGCCCAATTTGAAAAATCCGTTTCTGGGGGTGCATTTTACCAAGACCGTGGACGGCACCATCAAAATAGGCCCGACCGCCATCCCGGCGCTGTGGCGGGAGAATTATGACCTTAAAACCGGTTTTCAGCCCACGGAAATGGCCGAGGTGCTGTTTTATGAGAGCAAATTGTTTTTGACCAATGCCTTCGGCTTCCGGGACCTGGCTTTGGAAGAGACCCGTAAATATGATAAAAAGTATTTTATAGGGCTTGCCGCCCAAATGGTCCGGAAGATTGACCCCGAAGGATTTACGGAATTCACCCCGCCCGGCATCCGGGCCCAATTGCTGGACAAGAAAACCCTTTCTCTTGTCCAGGACTTTGTGGTTGAGGGGGACAGTGTCAGCACCCACGTCTTAAACGCCGTATCGCCTGCTTTTACCTGCGCGTTCCCGTTCTCTAAGTACATTGTCAATCAATATCTTGGCGCATAATCGGCCCCCAATTAATCCTTGTCAGGGGTTGGCTTTTATGTTATCCTATATACGTCGGAATTAGAAGTATATGAGGCCTCCGGCCCTACGGGGCCGATAGGCCCGGAGGGAGGACAAAATGGACATCCGGATCCTGATTCAAAGCACACCGAACCCGAACGCGTTGAAATTCGTGCTCAATATCCCGGTCAAAACCGAGGGTAAGGTCACGTATAAAAGCGCTGACCAGGCCGGGCAAAATCCCATGGCCGCGGCGATTTTTACCGTGCCCAATGTCACGGAAGTGTATTTTTTTGACAATTATATCACGGTCACCCAGGACGGCAACGCCGATTGGGAGACAATTGAAGAGCAGATCAAGCGCCTCATCCTTGACCATGCCGAAAATCATGACCCGGATTTTAAGGTGGAAGAGGCCCAGAAACCGGCCCCGGTGTCGGACAACCCGGACATCCAAAAGATCAATGAGATCCTGGACCGCACCGTCCGTCCGGCCCTGCAGATGGACGGCGGGGACCTGCAGGTGATCAGTTACGACGGGAGCGTGCTGGGGGTCAATTATCACGGCGCTTGCGGGTCATGCCCCAGTTCCGCCATGGGGACGTTAAAGGCCATTGAGAATATTTTAAAGGACGAGTTTAATCCAGAGATCACTGTTGAAATAGCGGGGTGAGACCTATGGAACTGGCCAAGAAAAAATGTTTGCCGTGCGAAGGGATCGGGCGCGCGTTTGACCGCGCCGAGGCCGAGGCGGGCTTGAAAGAAATACCCGGGTGGTATTTGTCGGATGACGTCCAAAGCATCTGGCGGGAATATGTGATGAAGGATTTTGTCGCGGCGGTGGAGTTTATCAATGCCGTCGCACCCATCGCCGAGGCCGAAGGCCATCATCCGGACCTTCATTTGACCGGTTACCGCAAACTGCGCATTGACCTAAATACGCACGCGCTTGGCGGAATTACCGAGAATGACCTTATTTTGGCGGCAAAAATAGATACGCTGAGTCCTCGATTAGCAAAGGGGTGAAATATGTTTAAAATAAATCGTAAATTGGAATACGCGCTCATTTCCCTGCGGCACATGAGCGCCAAGGCGCCGGGGCAACTGACGTCGGCCAAGGAGATCTGCGACATTTACAATACGCCGTTTGACCCGACCTCGCGCGTTTTGCAGATCATGGCCAGATCGTCAACTGTTTCCACGGGAATTATTCGCATTGCGACATCACGGCCAGCTGCAACGTGATCTCGCCGATGCTGAATCTCAACGAGAGGATCGCGGGATTTTTCAAGAACATCAACGTCCAGGAACTCATTCAATCGCGCAATCAGGGCGAAAAACAGATCCGCAGCAAGCCGATTGCCGTGGGTCAGGGGTGAAGATATGAGCGACATCGTTAAACAAAAAGAGCTGGAAGAAAACAAACTCTCGGGCGGCCAGTACCGTTACGGCTTTTTTACGGACATCGAGGCCGAAACCGTACCCAAGGGGCTTAATGAAGAAACTGTGCGCCTGATCTCCGCCAAGAAAAAAGAGCCGGAGTGGATGCTCGAGTGGCGCTTGAAGGCCTTTCGCCATTGGCAGAAAATGACCGAGCCCCAGTGGCCCAATTTTGAGTACGGCCCCATTGATTATCAGGACTTGTATTATTACTCGGCGCCCAAGCAGAAAAAGGAAAATCCCAAGAGTTTGGAAGAGGTGGACGAGGAATTGCTCAAGACCTTTGACCGTCTGGGCATCCCCTTGACCGAGCAGAAGCGTTTGACCGGGGTGGCCGTGGACGCGGTTTTTGACAGCATTTCCGTGGGCACCACCCATCAGGGCGAATTGGCCAAATTGGGGATCATTTTTTGCTCCATGTCCGAGGCCGTCCAGAACCATCCCGATCTGGTCAAAAAATACATGGGCTCTGTCGTGCCCTCGGCGGACAATTTTTTCGCGGCGCTCAACTCCGCGGTCTTCAGCGACGGGTCGTTTTGTTACATTCCCAAAGGCGTGCGCTGTCCGTTGGAACTTTCGACGTATTTTCGCATCAACGCGGAAAACACCGGGCAGTTCGAGCGCACCCTGATCGTGGCCGAGGACGACAGTTATGTCAGTTATCTGGAAGGGTGCACCGCGCCCATGCGCGACACCCATCAATTGCACGCCGCGGTCGTGGAACTGGTGGCTTTGAACAATGCCGAGATCAAATATTCCACGGT
>JACPXN010000106.1 GCA_016196515.1 Candidatus Omnitrophota bacterium
GGCAGGCAGGCGCGAGGAGGAAATATTTACTCCCAACAAACGCAATGCCATCATTTTGTACAAAGACAGTTTGGGGTTACAATTGTTACAGCGCGTGCGTGACGAAGCCCACCGTTTCGCGTTGAAATATCATCATTTTTTACGGCATAAAAATATGCGACCTGTGAGGGCAACAGAGATTGATGTATAATATACAACGATCGTTGTCATTGATACAACATTTGAAAGGTGAGGATATGACTGATTTTGAATGGAAGGTTTTGCAAGCAACCATGACAATCCCCTTCGGCCAGACGCGCAGTTATCAGTGGGTGGCCAAAAAGATCGGCCGGCCCAAGGCCGTGCGCGCCGTCGGCCAGGCCTTGCGCAAGAACCCATACCCCATCGCCATTCCTTGCCACCGCGTGATCAGGTCCGATGGCACGCCTGGCGGTTATGCCGGCCGGATGGGCCCCCAAAAAAGCCGTCTTCTTACCCTGGAACAGGAGATCTTGTGGAAATTGGCATCGTAGGTCTTCCCAACGTCGGCAAATCATCCCTTTTTAACGCCTTGACCGGCGCGGGTGCGGCCGTGGAGAATTTTCCGTTCACCACCATTGAACCCAATATCGGGGTGGTGCCTTTGCCCGACGCCCGGCTTGGCCGTCTGGCCGAGGAATGGGCCTCTGCCAAGGTCACCCCGGCAGGTATTCGTTTCGTGGACATCGCGGGTATTGTCCAGGGGGCGAGCGAAGGCCAGGGCCTGGGCAATAAATTTTTGGCCCACATCCGTTCTGTTGATGCCATTGCCCACGTTGTACGTTGTTTTAAGGATGATAATGTCGTCAATATCATGGGCGAACTTGACCCCGACAGCGCGGTGGCTATCATTGAGACCGAACTTTTACTGGCGGATATTCAGCAATGCCAGAGATCTTTGGACAAATACTCCAAGGTCGCCAAATCCGGGGACAAGGGCGCCATTGCCAAGTGCAACGTTCTTAACGACGCGATGAAGGCCTTTAACGAAGGCAGGCCCGCGCGCGCTTTGGACCTGCCCAAAGATATCCTCGACGAATTCCAATTCCTGACGGGCAAGCCCCTGCTGTATGTGGCCAATACCGGCGAGGGACAGCCGGACGAAGGCCTTTTGTCGCCTTTGCGCGAGCGCGCCTCCAAAGAAGGGGCCGCGCTGGTCACCCTGTGCACCAAACTGGAAGCGGAGATCGTTCAATTGCCGCCCGAAGAACGGGCCGCGTATTATGAGTCCGCCGGCATCACCTCCCCGGGCTTGGCCCGGCTCGCCCAGGCCGGCAAAGACCTGTTGAAACTCGTTTGTTTTTTCACCGCCGGGCCGCAGGAAACCCGCGCATGGCTCGTGGGCAAAGGCACTAGCGCTGTCAAGGCCGCCGGCAAGATCCATACCGACATTGAGCGGGGATTCATCCGCGCGGAAATTTACAGATACGCGGACCTGGAAAAGTTGGGATCTTACAAAGCCGTGCAGGAGAAAAACCTCGTCACCCTTGAGGGCAAGGACTATGAAATGAAGGACGGGGACTGCGCCTATTTTCGTTTCAGTGTTTGAAATTTTCATGTTAGAATAACCGCCATGCCGGACGATCTCGCCAAAGACATCGACGAACTCAACAACAAGCTTTCGGGCTTAAGGGGGTATCTTTGACTTGGGCCCCAAAGAAAAAGAGATAGCCGCCATCCAGGCGCGCATGGCCCAGCCGGGTTTCTGGGACGATCAGGACAAGGCCAACCGCCAGATGCGGGAATTGAGGTCCTTGAAGGACGTCGTTGAGCCCTTCGCCGACTGCCTCAAACACCTCGCCGATGCCCGTGAATTTTTAGGTCTGGCCGACGGTGATGAAACCATGACCCGGCAGATCGCCGCGGACATCGCCGCTTTAAAGATCCAGATCGATGCTTTGGAACTGCAGGCCATCTTGAGCGGGCCGTACGACGCTCATAACGCTTTGTTGGGCATCAACGCCGGCGCCGGCGGCACGGAGTCCTGCGACTGGGCGAACATGCTCTTGAGGATGTACACGCGCTGGTGCGACATCCGCGGTTTTAAATGCGAGATCATTGACATTTTGAACGGCGAAGAAGCGGGGATCAAGAATGTCACCCTGCGCATTGAGGGACAGAAGGCCTACGGGTATTTGAAGGCGGAAAAAGGCGTGCACCGTCTGGTGCGCATATCGCCCTTTGATTCCAACAAACGCCGCCACACCTCTTTCGCCTCCGTTGAGGTCATTCCCGAAATTGAGGATGATGATGCCCAGATGACCATTGACCCCTCACAGCTGCGCATCGACGTTTACCGCGCCTCCGGGCCCGGCGGCCAGGGGGTCAACACCACCGACTCGGCGGTGCGCATCACGCATCTGCCGACGAACATCGTGGCGCAGTCCCAGAAAGAACGCTCCCAACTGCAGAACAAGATGCAGGCGATGAAGGTCTTGCGCGCAAGGCTCTATGATCTAAAACGCCGCGAGCAGGAAGATGTCTTGAACAAGGAAGCCGGGGACAAACAGAAGATCGAATGGGGCAGTCAGATCCGCTCCTATGTTCTGCAGCCCTATATCATGGTCAAGGACCACCGCACCGGCATTGAGACCGGCAACGCGCAGAAAGTCCTCGACGGCGGCATTGACGATTTTATCCAGGCGTATTTGAGAACAAAACCGGCCGACCGCGACCGGCGTCTTAAAACATAAGGGAACGAGGATGTTTGATTTTTTTGTCCGTAAGGGCATGGTCAGATCGGCCCAGAATTTTATCAGCCGCCTGACGCCTAAGGTGCAGGTCCATATCCATCCCGACGCGCCTTTGCCGTCCATCGACTTAGTCAAGAAATTGAGCAGCCGCGCTTCCCGGATCTGCGCGCTGGAGCCGAAGATGAGCGCGCTTTCCGACGAGCAGTTGCGTGCCAAAACCGATGAATTTAAGAGCATCATCGCCCGGGCCGTGGCCGCTAAAAAGGCCGAACATGACCAGGTTTTGGCCAATTACCGCAAGGCCCAGTCAGGTGAGGAGAGGGAAGACCTTTCACGAGAGATGAAGCGTCTGGACAAAGAACTCTTTGAGACCAAGCGCGCAGTCCTGGATTCCATCCTCAATGAGGCCTTTGCCGTGGTGCGCGAGGCGGGCAAACGCTTTGTGAACATGCGTCCTTTCGACGTGCAGTTGGTCGGAGGCATCGTTCTGCACAACGGCGCCATCGCGGAAATGACCACCGGCGAAGGCAAGACGCTCGTGGCCACCTTGCCCGCGTATCTGAACGCTTTGGCCGGCGACGGGGTGCACGTGGTCACCGTCAACGACTATCTCGCCCATCGCGACCGTCATTGGATGGGGCCGGTCTATGAATCCCTGGGTCTGACCGTCGGTGTCATCCAGCACGACATGAACCCGCGCGAACGCCAGGCGGCTTACGGCTGCGACATCACCTACGGTACCAATAATGAGTTCGGGTTTGATTATCTGCGCGACAACATGGTCTCTTTTAAGGAAGAGATGGTCCAGCGCGGGCATGCGTTTGCCATCGTGGACGAGGTGGACAGTATCCTCGTTGACGAAGCGCGCACGCCTTTGATCATCTCCGGTCCGGCCGAAGAAAGCACGGACAAATATTACAAGGCCCATCAGATCTCTTGTTCACTGTCCGGACGGCGCGTCACCGAGCAGGAAGAGATCGATGCCAAACACCGCGGGGAAGACCTTTCCACGGGGTTCGATTACGTGGCCGACGAAAAAGCCAAGTCCGTGGCCTTGACCGAGGCCGGCGAGGAAAAGGCCGCGGTCCTGTTCGGCGTCGCCCACCTGCACGACATGGACACCATCGAGTACCGCCATCATGTTTTGTGCGCCCTGCGCGCCAAAGAATTTTTCAAGCGCGACACCGACTACGTGGTCAAGGACGGCAAGGTCATCATCGTCGATGAGTTCACCGGCCGCATGATGCCGGGCCGGCGCTGGTCCGACGGGCTTCACCAGGCGGTGGAGGCCAAGGAGGCGATCGCCATCGAGCGCGAGAACCAGACGCTGGCGACCATCACGTTCCAGAATTATTTCCGCATGTATCAGAAGCTGGCGGGCATGACAGGGACCGCGTACACCGAGGCCAACGAGTTCAAACAGATCTATAACCTCGATTGCGTGGTCATTCCCACGAACAGCCCCATGGCCCGCGACAGCCATCCGGACTGCATTTACAAGACACAAAAAGAAAAATACGAGGCCGTGGTCCAGGCGATCGAGGCCTGCCACGCGAAAGGCCAGCCGGTCCTGGTGGGTACGATCTCCATCCAGAAATCGGAATTGATCAGCGCGCTTTTAAAGCACAAAGGCATCTCGCACCAGGTCCTCAACGCCAAATATCACGAGATGGAAGCGCATATCATCGCCCAGGCCGGCCGTTATCATGCCGTGACCATCGCCACCAACATGGCGGGCCGCGGGACCGACATTATGCTGGGCGGTAATGCCGAATATCTGGCGCGCGCGCTGGCTTTGGAGAAAGGCAAGGACGACTCCGACGAAGAGCGTGAAGCCATGGTCAAGACGTTCATCAGCCAGTTCAGGGACCAGGTGAAAAAAGAGCATGATCAGGTCGTGGCCGCGGGCGGTTTGTACGTCATCGGCACCGAGCGCCACGAGTCAAGGCGCATTGACAATCAGCTGCGCGGCCGCTGCGGCCGTCAGGGCGATCCCGGCGAATCGCGTTTCTATGTTTCTTTGCAGGATGATCTGATGCGGCTCTTCGCGTCCGACCGCATCATGGTGGTGATGGAGAAGCTGGGGATGGAAGAAGGGCAGGTCATCGAATCGCGCATGGTCTCCGGTGCTCTGGAGATCGCCCAGAAACGCGTCGAGAATTACAACTTCGAGATCCGCAAACAATTGCTGGAATACGACAATGTCATGAACAAACAGCGCGAGGTGATCTATTCCCTGCGCCGTTCGATCCTGGAAGGCGAGAATTTGAAGGACGTCGTGCTCGACGCTGTGGCCCAGACCGCTGAAGACATGGTTGACCAGCACGCGGCTTTGGCCGAGACCACCCAGGACCCGGTCAACGTCCTGGAGGCGCAATTGCAGGCCGCCTTTGCGTTGAACGTCTATCCGATCAAGCATATGTTCGCGGGATCTTCCGCCGCTGAAATTAAAACGGCTGTGGTCGATTTTTTGATGGACGCCTATGAGGTCAAGGAGAAACAGCTGACAGTCGAAGTCATGCGCCGCATGGAACGCATGGTCCTTTTGCACGTCATTGACACCCAATGGAAAGACCACCTGCACGCGATGGACCATATCAAGGACGGCATCAGTTTGCGCGCCTTAGGCCAGCGCGACCCCCTGGTCGAATACAAAAAAGAAGGTTTTGCGATGTTCAAGACGCTCTACGGGGCCATCAA
>JACPXN010000118.1 GCA_016196515.1 Candidatus Omnitrophota bacterium
ATGAGAATGAAAGAGCGCAAAATTACAAAAGGGATCATTTTTCAAGGAGGAACTAAAATGGATGATTTGGATAAATATATTCAGAAACGGAAACGGACAAGCAAAGGTTTCGCGTTGAACTATGACAGCGGCTATGAGGAATTCAAGATCGGTGTCATGCTGCGGCAGGCCAGGGAGGATACCGGCTTGACGCAGGAGCAATTGGCCAGGAAGCTCAAGACCAAGAAAACCGCCATTTCCCGCATCGAAAACCATGCCGAAGACCTGAAATTATCAACGCTGGGGAAGGTTGCCGTGGCCCTGGGGCGTCGGTTACGCATCGAGATCGCTTGATCGGTGATATTCCCTTAGTTTCCACACGAGATACCGGTACTGTTCGCTTGACGTTTTTGGGAAAATCGGGTATAAAATGGCACGATTTGGACACCATGGTGTCCGTCAGTAAATTCCTTCCGTACAGTGGTAACTACATCCTTCTGCTGTATAATAAGTTTTACTAATATGCTGGCGTCCCGCAAAACAGCTGCGGGACTGGCAAATTTTTCTGGATGAAAATTAAGGTAATTTGCTGGCGTAGCTCAGTGAGTAGAGCAGCGGTTTCGTAAACCGCAGGTCGTCAGTGCAAATCTGACCGCCAGCTCTTTATATTAGTGCGGGGGTGCCCTGCCTATCGGTCAGGCAGGCCTGCCTGCCGGCAGGCAGGAATTCCTCTCGCCAGCTCCATTTTTATTTCCATGCCCCGTCTATCGTTACGCATCTTGCTGCTGCTTGTCCTGCCGCTGACGGCATATTCGTTCATGCTTCCGGCGGGGTTCAAGACCATGGACGACCAGGTGTCCATCGTCGCCAATCCTTTGATCCGCAATGCCGCCAATGCGGGGCAGTTGTTCACCCAGGGGTATTTCAGGGACAATTCGTATTACCGCCCGCTGGCGAATCTGACATTCATGGGGGAGTTTCACGCGTTCGGGCTCAACCCGTTCTTTTACAATCTGGACAATCTGCTCATCCACATCGCCAACGCGTTTCTGGTGTGGATATTGGCAAGCCGTTTGACCACCAGTCCCGTCGCCGGATTTTGGGTGGGGCTTATGTTCGCCGTCCATCCCATCCACTGGGAGGCGGTGGCGAACATTTCAGGCCGGGCTGTTTTGCTCTGCGCGTTTTTTTCATTCGCGTCGTTTTTGTTCTTTTGGACGGCCTATGCCCGGCGCCGGACAGGGTGGCTCGTCGTTTCCTTGGCCGCGTTTGCCGCCGCACTTTTGTCCAAAGAAAACGCCGCGGTCTTGCCCGCGGTATTTCTTCTGTATCTTGTTTACGCGCGCGCCAAGGCAAAGGACTTTGTTCTGCTGCTGCCGTATGCCGTGATCGTCGGGGCGTATCTGTTTTTGCGCCAGAACATCGGGATGACGGAATTATACCAATGGCACGGCCTTGACCAGTACATTTTAGGGTTCATCACTTTTTTGCGTTCGGTCCTCACGGATATCCGTTTGTTTTTTGTTCCAACGGACCTGCATTTTGACCGTTCTTTGCCGGTGTTTTTTTCTTTTGCCCAGCCGCAGGCCATGATCACGATGTTCGTTTGGATGACCGGTGTTTGCTGGCTTTTCATCGGACGCAAACATATCAGCGCTTTGGTGTGGATGTGTTTGGCCTGGTTTGCCCTGGAACTTCTGCCGGTGTCCCAGATCGTGACCACTGTCGGCGTCGGTGTCGGCTGTCTCTCGACGGCTGAACATTTTTTATATGCCGCCTCTGTCCCGGCGTTCATTCTCATGGCGTTGGGCGGGATAAAATTGTACGGATCGATCGTCGAGAAGAGGATGCTGACACCCGCCGTGCTCCAATCCCTGCTTGTTGCTCTCGTTGTTTTCTGGATGAGCGTCACGGTGGAGCAGAACATCTACGCCACCAGCGAGATCGCCATGATCGAACGGTCTCTGCGCATGCAACCCTATAATGCCCGTTTGAATTTTTCCGCGGGCATCGCGTATGTGCCATCGGGGAGGTTCAAACAGGCCGAGGCCTATTTTCGCGCCGCCGCTGCCTATGATCCTTTTGAGCCCCGTTATCGGATCGCCCTGGGCAAGTCCTTGTGCGACCAGGGCCGGGTGAAGGAATGCATCGGCGTGTATGACGGCATCAAAGACCCCGGCCCGTTCAGGGATTTTTTGAACGATAATCGCCGTGGCGCGCAGGCGCTTTTAAAACATGCTGACCTTTCTCAAAAATAGGGACAATTGGCCGTTCTTGCGTTTCTGGCTGGCGCAGCTGGTCTCGCAATTCGGCGACCGCGTCAACCAGATGGCCCTCGTCGGGCTGATCGCGGCCCGCCATCCCGGCTCACCGTTCGAATTGGCCAAGGTCCTGGCCTTCACCATCATCCCGGTTTTTGTCATCGGCCCCGTGGCCGGGGTGTACGTGGACCGCTGGGACAGGCGCAGGACGCTGTTTGCCTGCGATTTCATCCGGGGATTTTTGGTTTTGGCCATCGCGTTTTACCTGATCGATCTGCCTTCGATCCTGCCCATTTACGCCATCGTTTTCTTGATCTTCACGTTCAGCCGTTTTTACGTGCCCGCGAAAATGTCCTTTATCCCGCAAATGGTTGAAACAAGGGACCTGCACATCGCCAATTCTCTGGTCACGGTCACGGGCATGGCGGCCCTGGTCTTCGGCGCGCTGTTCGGCGGTATCATCGTCGAGAAATACGGTGCGCGCGGCGGTTTTGTCTGGGATGCCGCGACCTTTTTCTTTTCCGGGCTCCTGGTTTTTTCCATGCCGGCTGTCAGAAAATTACGGACGGGTTTTGATACGCAGAAAATGTTGACCGCCGGACGCAGGATGCTGGGCGCGCATAAGACCGTGCTGGCGGAGATCGACGAAGGCATTGCCTATATCCGGGGCCAAAAAAAGATCCGGTTCATTTTCGCGATGATGGCGGTGCTGTTCGCGGCCGCGGGCGCGGTGTATGTCGTTCTCATCGTCTTTATCCAGCAGGCGTTTCAAAGCGTGACCCGTGACCTTGGGTTTTTGGCCGTCCCCTTAGGCGCGGGGCTTTTTTTGGGCAGTATGCTCTACAGCAAGTGGGGAGGGGTCCTTTCCAAATGGAAGGCCATGTTTTGGTCCATGGTCTTCGGCGGGCTCATGGTGGCGCTCTTCGCCCTCATGGTGCATACGACCCATAACCGGGCTTTGGCCGCGGCCCTGGCCTTTGGGCTTGGCTTTGTCGTCGGACCGACCGTGATCGCCGCCAACACCGTGGTGCATACCGTCTGCAGTGAGCAAATGAGCGGCAAGGTTTTCAGCGCCCTGGAATTCATCATCCACGCGGCGTTCTTGCTGGCCATGCTCGCCAGCGCTTACGCCGCCGAGTATGTCAGCCGCGTGTGGATTTTATCCGCTGTTGGTGTTATATTCTTAGTCGTCGGCATCATCGGTTTGATCACATACAAGGACGATTAGATGAACTTTGCGGTGTTCGCTTCCGGCAACGGAGGGAATTTGCAGGCCATCATCAGCGCACTGCGCGTCCAAAAGATCCGCGCCGCTTTGCAGTTGGTCGTCAGCGACCGGGCGGACGCTTACGCGCTTGTGCGCGCCCGCAAGGCAAAGGTCCCGACGTTGTGTTTGAACCCGAAAAATTTTGAGACCCGCGAGGCCTTTGACCGCGCGGTTTTGGCCCATTTAAAAGAGCGGCGCATTGATTTCATCGTCCTGGCCGGGTACATGCGGCTTTTCAGCCATCATTTCATCCGCAGTTACCCAAACAAGATCCTCAACATCCATCCCGCGCTGCTGCCCGCCTTTAAAGGCACCCACAGCGTCCGCGACGCTTTCCAGTACGGCGTCAAGGTCACCGGGGTCACCGTCCATTTTATCGTCGAGGAAATGGACGCGGGCGCCGTCATCCTGCAGGAAGCGGTGGCGGTCGGCCCCAAGGACACAGAAAGCTCTCTGGCGCGCAAGATCCACCGGGTCGAGCACAGGGTCTACCCCAAGGCCATTGACCTGTTTGCCCGCGGCAAACTAAAACTCACCGGCCATACCGTTAAGATCATTTAGTTGATTGCTGGTTCGTGGAAGGCGGCTCATCGTCGAAATGGGCTTCGCCGTTGTCAAAACGGATGTGGATGAGTTTGCCCCTGGGGCGCTTTTTGGCCGCGGGCACGTCGTTGCCGAGAGCGACCAACTGCGTTTTGTCGAAGAAATATTTTTTGTCCTGCCTCAAATTGTTCAGTTGGACACCGGTAAAATCCTTAAAATCGTAATAACGCAGCGTGTCCGCGGCAATGGCGGCAACGGTCTTGTCATAATCATCCGCCGGCGCAAAGTCGCTGCGCTGGAACTTGAACCGGATGCGGTTGACCATCTGTTTGCTTAAAAAATCCGGCATCACGACCGGCTTGTAATCCAGGTGCGTGCCGGTCTCGTCGCCGATCACGCTTTGAGCGCCCTTGGTGTCCGCCAAAAACCGTTTCATGTATTCATCGTAGGGCAGGTCGCCCGTCATGTAGCGTTGGAAATCTTCCAGGTAAAAAGTGCCGCGGGTCTCAATGCCTTTTTTGATGTCCGTGATCACCATGATGAAGAATTCCGGGAGTTTTTCGTTGCCCGCGGCCTTGGTGTTGAAGAACACCTCGGAGATGGCGATGAAGAGATTGTTCTGTTTTTTGACGTAACTGTCCGTGTAGGCGCTGCTGAACCCATAATCCTCCTGCGGTGATTTTTTGAGCGTGACCACGTCGTATTCCAGGATAAATTGTCCCTCTTTGAAATGGACGTCCGCGTACTGGAGACTGAATTTGGGCGTCTTGCGTTCATCGCCCAAAGAAGTTTCTTTTTTGGACTCGTAATCAAAAATGGGTTCATTGAGCGGAAGGTAGATCCAGAACGTATTGCCCGTCTGCCGGGTGATGATGTGCAGGTCAAACTCTTCCCGGCATTTGTCTTCAAGTTTTTTTTGCGCTTGCGTGACCGTCAGGGACGTTTCTTTGGCGTGGGGGGTACAGCCCAGGAACAAACACAGCAATGGGAAGAGAACGGCACAGCGCATGTTACGCGGCCGCCGGGCGGGAAGCGGGTTGAAGGCCGAATTTCTGGAAAATGGTCTCGATATCGTCATATTCCAATTCGCTTTTATTGATCAATTCCTGGGCGAAGGCATCCAGCAATTCCCGTTTTTCATTGAGGATCTGGGTTACTTCTTTCAGGCAGGACTGCAGAATGTCCTGCACGTCGGCATCCAGGGTCTCTTTTGTTTTTTCCGAGATGACAAAATTGTCGCCGCTGCGTCCGGCCAACGCGTGAAAGTCGCCGATGAGCCCGCTTTTGCCCATGCCGTAGCGCCAGACCATGCTGTGGGCGATCTGCATGGCGTTGTAAAAATCACTACCCGGCCCGCCGCCGACGCCCGAGGTGGTGGTGGCGAACTTGATCATTTCCGCGGCATAGGAACCCAGGGACACCTTGATGTTGGCCAGCAAATGCTCGCGGTTGGAGGAATGCAGTTCTTCGACGGGCCTTTGGGAGATAAAACCCAACGCCCCGCGGTGGGGGATGATGGTCGCTTTGATGACGTCGTTGGTCGGGTGTTTCAAATAGGCGATGAGGGCGTGTCCCGCCTCGTGGTAAGCGGTCCACACTTTTTCTTTTTCGGTCAGGACGATATTGGATTTGGTGCCGAAGGACACGCGGTCGTAGGCCTCGTTGAGGTCCTTCATCGCGATCTTGTCGCGTTTTTCACGCATGGACAGCAGGCCGGCTTCACGGACCATATAGTCGATGTCCGCCGGGGAGAACCACAGGGTCTTTCTGGCCAGAAGGTCGGTGTCCAGTTCTTCGCCCGGGGCCACGTCCACGCGTTTGAGGTAAAATTCAAAAATTTCCTTGCGTTCCTTGAGATTGGGCTTGTTGACGTAAATTTTGCGTTCAAAACGCCCCGCCCGCATCACCGCATCGTCGAGATCGGTTTCCTCGACGTTGGTGGCGGAGATGACGACGATATTGTTCTCGGTTTTGCGCAGGCCGTCGAGTTCGGTCAAAAACTGGTTGATGGTCGCGTTGTGCGAGGTGACCCCGCCCCAGCCGGTGTCCTGCATGCGCGGACGGGCGAACGAGTCGATCTCGTCGATGAAAATGATGCAGCCGCCTTCCATGTTTGCCAGGGTGCGGGCCTGTTTGAAAAGCGATTTCATGCGCGCGGCGCCCTGGCCCACGAACATGCCGACGAATTCACTGCCCACCGCCGACAGGAAGGGCAGGCCCGCTTCGGTCGCGATGGCCTTGGCCAAATAGGTCTTGCCGCAGCCCGGGGGGCCGAACATGATGGTCCCTTTGACGATCTTGCCGCCGATCTTTTTGACCATGACACGGTCTTTGAGCAGTTTGACCAGTTCCCACGCTTCGCGTTTGGGCTCGTCCATGCCGATGACATCGGCCATTTTGACGTTGACCTTGACCTTGCTTAAGTCCAGCGACCCCATTTTTCCCGCGACGCCCCCGGACATGAGCCAGTAGTAAAACCCGAAGGACAAAGGCACCTGGATCAGGGTGACAAAGATGAACATGATGAGGCTTTGCCCCATTTGGGCGGAGATATTGCGGCGGGAGAAGGACTCCAACTGGTCGTAATTGGCGTTGGAAACGAACATGAACTGGAGCATCCAGAGGATCATCGTCAGCGCGATCCCGATGATGACCAGCCGGATCCAATACAACTGCATGAAGATCAAGAACTTGCGTAACATATGAAACCCAGAATATCATATTCCAGACGGTAAGTCAAAGCCGGCGGGGCATATTCTTATTCTTGACTATAAAAGCAAACTATGTTAATTTGGACGGACTTTAGGAGAAAAATGTCAAAGATCAGATCTGTCAAAGCGCGTGAGATCATCGATTCCCGCGGCAATCCCACGGTGGAAGTGGACGTGGTGCTGTCTTCCGGCGTCCTGGGCCGCGCGGCCGTGCCTTCGGGCGCGTCCACCGGCGAGCATGAGGTCATTGAATTGCGCGACGGCGATCAAAGCCGTTATAAAGGTAAAGGGGTCCTCAAGGCGGTCCATAATGTCAATACCGTCATTGCCGGAGCAGTTAAAGGTAAGGCCGCGGATTTCAGAGCCATTGATCAATTGGTCATCGGCCTGGACGGCACCGCAAACAAGGGCAGGTTGGGGGCCAACGCGATCTTGGGCGTGTCATTGGCCGTAGCCAAGGCCGCGGCCAATGAAAAAGGCGTTCCCTTTTACCGCTATATCGGCGGGGCCAAGGCGAACATTTTGCCCGTGCCTTTGATGAACATCATCAACGGCGGGATGCACGCGGACAATAATTTGGACCTGCAGGAATTCATGATCATGCCCTTGGGCAGCCCGACGTTTTCCAGGGCCATGCAGACGGCCTGCGAGGTTTTTCATACGCTCAAAGGCATTCTGCATGACCGCGGTTTGGCCACGTCCGTCGGGGATGAAGGCGGTTTCGCCCCCAACCTCGGCAGCAATGAGGAAGGTCTGGACGTCATCATCCAGGCCATTGAAAAAGCCGGGTATAAGCCGGACAAGGACGTTTTTATCGCGCTGGATCCGGCGGCCTCGTCGTTTTATGAGAACGGCAAATATGATTATAACGGTAACCAGGTTTCGTCGAGCGACATGATCGGGGCCTATGCCAAGATGGTTGCCAAATATCCGGTCGTGTCCATCGAGGACGGGCTTGACGAGAATGACTGGGACGGATGGGAGGCGTTGACACAGCGTCTGGGCCCAAAGACCCAACTCGTCGGCGACGACATTTTCGTGACCAATACCAAACTTTTAAAGGAAGGCATCCGCCGCCGCGTGGCCAATTCCATTTTGATCAAGGTCAACCAGATCGGCTCTTTGTCCGAGACCTTGGACACCATCAACCTGGCCAAGAAGAACAAATATACGTCCATCATGTCGCACCGTTCCGGCGAGACCGAGGATGTCACCATCGCCCATCTGGCCGTGGCCACGGGTGTCGGCCAGATCAAGACCGGGTCACTGTCGCGCACCGACCGTTTGGCGAAGTATAATGAATTGCTGCGCATTGAAGAGGGGCTTGGAAAAAAAGCCGTGTATGCCGGTCTTTCCTGGGGTAGAATATATTAGGTAATGCTTAAGAACGCCATCTGGCTTTTTGTTTTTACGGTCGTGATCCTGGCGGTGTTTTTGCCGTCCTACGCCAAGATGCAGGATTTGAAGCAAAAGAACCGCGCGTATGTCGGGCAGATCGCGGACCTGCAGAAGCGCAACGCGCAGTTGGAACAAGAGAAACATTTGCTGGAAACAGACCCGGCGTATCTGGAGAAGGTCGGCCGCGCCAAGATGGGGCTGATCCGTCAGGGAGAAACGGTTTACACGGCCATACCGGAGGCCAAGCCGGTCAAGAAATAACGCGGGGTGCCCCGTAAAGCCCCGTAGAATGACCTTCGGTCATTACGGGGCCACGGGGCCTCGTGATGAAATTTTACTGCAGTAAAATTTCATTTTACGAGGGAGCAGCCCGATATGTTCTTTGTCTATGTCCTGATTAGCAAAAAAGACCAAAATTTTTACATTGGTTTTACGGATAACGTTGAGCGTCGATTCAAAGAACATACCGACGGTTCAGTTGAGTCCACAAAACACCGTAGACCCTTGATGCTGATCTATTACGAGGCGTATTTAGATAAAAGAGACGCTCAAGGAAGAGAGAAGTTTTTAAAGAGTGGTTCGGGACACAAGTATTTGAATAAGCAGTTAAGATATTTTTTAGAAGCAAGCAGCGATACGCTTTGTAAAATATCGCGGGGTGGAGGCCGCGGCCCTTGGAACAGCAAGGGCTTCGCGGCACGAGCCCTGCGGAACGCGTTAGAAGAATACAGCTGTTGTGATGTGAATGAGCAGTTGGGATGATATCGCGGGGTGGAGCAGCCCGGTAGCTCGCCAGGCTCAAACCAATGGGCGACCGGTTGAGAAATCAGCCGGCAGATCACCTGTCAAATTCGGTGGAACCTGAACAAGGTAATACCGAGCCAAGCTGGGGCGAAAGTCCTGGAAGGTGTAGAGACTAGATGGCAGGTCCCGCCAATCCCGCCTACCTTAGAGAAAATTTTTAAGGAAGGCGGGAGCGGGAAAGGTATAGTCCAGACCACAAACCCGTGAACCAGAACAAGCGCTTCGCGTTCGGTTCAGGGGCGGCGAAAGCCGTAGATGGTACGCATAACCTGGAGGTCATAGGTTCAAATCCTGTCCCCGCAACCAATAAAAAAGCAGTCCCTTTTGGGGCTGCTTTTTTATTGTTAAGAGAAGCAGGATTTGAAGGAGCCCTGTTTAGAAACTTCGACGAATAGGAGAAGTTTCTAGGGCGGGTGGCCGACTCCGACGAAGTCGGAGCGCCAAATCCTGTCCACGCAATTTTAAAAAGCCACAGCCCCATTTGGGGTTGTGGCTTTTTAAATTTATGGGTAGTATTATTTGAACCTACGACGCGGATCCGCCGCAGAGTGCCTATGGTATAATTCACGTATGTGGTATGTCTATATTCTTGAAACAAAAGACGGCCGTCTTTATACCGGCGCAACAAACGACATTCCCCGCCGCATGGCGGAGCACAAGGACGGCAAGGGTGGCCGATTCACCCGATCGTTCAGGTTTAAACGCCTGGTTTATACCGAAGAACACCCCACCAAATCCGCTGCTTTGAAACGTGAGAAGCAGGTTCAGGGCTGGACTCGCCGCGAAAAATTAGCCCTCATTAAGGATGATTCGAATCAACCCAAGGCCTTTTAATGCCAGAATGGGTGAGTGAATCCCTGCCCCCACAGATATTTTTAGACAGAAAACACGAAAATGGTTAAGATAGGGCATAGGAAAAGTAAGGTTACGGCAGATGTCCCCAGATTCCCTTACGTTCGAATTATTATGGTAGATTCTCAAACACTCAATACATGCGGACTTTGTGGTAGTAAAGCAAGGTTGTGCGAAAGTCATATAATTCCTAAATTTGTTTTTCATTGGTTAAAAGAGACTTCGGCAACCGGTAAGATTCGGATCGCTAAAGCCCCAAATCGTTTAAAACAAGATGGAATTAAAGAAGATCTTCTTTGTAGGAGTTGTGAAGATATATTTAATGGATGGGAAACCCAATTTGCCAATAAAATTTTTTGGCCATATTTAAACGACCATACGAGTTTATTTCTTTATGAGGAATGGCTGACCAAATTTATTGTGTCCCTGAATTGGAGAATCGTAGTGAATAGGATAGAAGATGACGGTAAGTTATCAAAATCCATGAAAGAGAGTTTAAAGCTGGCAGAATTTCGTTTTCGAAAATATTTATTAAATCAACGTAGGGATCCCGGCCATTACCAAAATAACCTCATTTTTGTTGATTATATTGAAAGTGCGAGCTCACCCGTTCCTTCTGGCATGACACGGTATTTAGGGCGAGGCATTGATGCCACAGTCGTTTTTGGAAAGAATGAGTTATGGATATATGTTAAGTTAGGAAAAATTATCAGCGTAACTATCATTGCTGGTCAGAGTTTGATGGATTGGAAAGATTCTCGAGTAGAACGTTTAGGGGGCGAGATTTCTAGTAGTCAGATAATTTGCGGAAAGTTGGGGCAGTGGTTTTTAAAAAGAAATGAAGAAATAAAGAAGACGATGCAGTCGTATAATGGAAGAAATAGAGAGGAATTTTGGAAGAAAATAATGAAGAATCCTGAGGCATTTATAGCAACAGAAACTTTTAAGTCTTATTTGGAAGAGGAGAGGATGACTGGCACACTACCAAAGTTTTAATAATAACTCGAATAACGGAATAACTACTTAGGCCGCTTCTCGTCAACCTAGAATTTCAAATTGAAAAATCTCCGCACTCATCATAATTTTCATCATCCTTCTCTTGGAAGCCGACCTGTTCCAGGCCCTGTGGCCGTTGTTCTACCCCGCATATTGATTTAATCCTTGACTTTTAAATTCATCTTGTATACAATTGTATACAATGAATCATTTAACGATTTCAGACAAAGAAACGCAAGCCCTCCGGGAGATCAGAAGTTCCATCATCAATTGCGGCCGTTGTCCTTCCTTGCGTGATCTGATGGATGCATTGGGGTATCATTCCCCCAGATCTGCAGCCCTTGTTGTTAATAAGCTGATCTCAAAAGGCATTTTACGCCGCAGCAGATCCGGCCCTCTTCAATTGGTCCGCGATCTTAATGATAAAGGCAATGTCCAGACCGTAGATGTGCCGCTTGTCGGCACGGCGTCGTGCGGTTTGCCGATCTTTGCCGAGGAAAATATCCAGGCGAAGTTCCCCGTTTCCCTTCAATTGGCCAGGCCTCCGCATAAGTATTTCCTGGTTCGCGCCAAAGGGGACTCCATGAATGAGAAAGGGATTAATCATGGTGATTTTGTGCTCGTGCGCAGGCAACCGGGCGCGCAGCACAATGATTCTGTTGTTGCTCTGGTGGATAACGAGGTGACGATCAAGGAATATTCTGCGTCAAAAGATGCGGTCGTATTAAAGCCACGTTCACGTAATAAAAAACACAAACCGATCATGGTGACGAGGGATTTTCAGGTCCAAGGCGTTGTTGTGGCAACCATTCCAGATTTTGAGGGGTAATTCTTTAAAGGAGTGAAGTGGTTGTAAAATATAACCGGTTAAAATTAGAAGCAGCTGACGGATATACAAGTGTGGACATATGATATTAATAAATAATAAGATAAAACAGTTTATCAAAGGCAATTGGGGAAAACCGAAAGGCTGGGAGAAAGGTTTAAAATTACGAGATTTGGATCTGGAGCGCCAGCATATACCCGGAAAGAAGAAGAAAAAGAAGAAGGGAAAGCAGAAACAGGTTTATGGAGGACATTGTTGTCCGTTCTGTCATAGAGAGCTTCCGCTAGACGAGGATCGTATAGCTAAGGCGAAGAAAGAATGTGAGGGGAAGCCCTATACAATATGGGAAAAAATGTATCGAGTTACTGCTTGCCCCAAATGTAAAGCCTTTGAAATCAAAGAGTGCCCGGCGTGCAAACGTAAGATATGGTATCGCCAGGGATGGCACAAGCATCAAGTCTTTGGCTGTGGGTTTGAGGGCAAGAAGTTAGATCTTACATTGAAAGGGGAAGGTTAATATATGGACACCAAACTTAAATCTGACATCGCCGAATCCGCCGTTGTCACCGAATTGCTGAACAGGGGATTCAATGTTTTACGTCCGGTCGGCGACCGGCTGGCGTATGATCTGGCTGTTGATATAAAAGGTAAGCTGGTCCGTATTCAAGTTAAACATGCGTGGTTTGATGAAAAGGACAAAGCGTATATGGTGGATGCGCGTCGGACAAAGACGAACCGCCGCCAGATGTTGCGCAAGAAATACTCTAATCAGGATTTTGATTTTGCGGTGGTTTATTTGGGAGGTAAGAAGGTTTTCTATGTTATTCCCGCGGCCATTTTCAATAGTTTTGCGAGTACGATAACCTTTGTAGAGGAGTCGAAAAGACAAAGATTGCCTAAGACGGCGGAATATAGGGAACGTTGGGATTTATTGTCTGAAGAAAGTTTAACAGACAAGGATTGGCAAAAGATCGAGAAATTGCTTCCAAAGAAAGAAGAAGCATTTACCTATGTTGATGCTGACGCCGCGAAATTTTTTCCCAACAGGATGGTCCCTAGGATTTGACTTATTAAGATCGAAATGATACAGTAACGCGCATCAGATAAGTTCCCCCGATCTCCCCGATCGGCAATACAGCAGTAAAAATTCCCCCAGAGAGCATCTACTTGAGACCAATTTGACTTTTCCCTCCGGACGTGTTATGCTTACAATATCATGAACGCAATAACGAATCGCAAACATTATTCCACCTGTATTATGCTTTTTCCCGTATGGAGAAAGCGTGCCGGGGAAAGTGTGTGTTGATCCGTTAGTTAAATAGTCGCAGTCAAGGATATCAAGCCACCGACCTCGAATAGACCGGTGGCTTTTTTATTTGGAAAGGAGGTGAACAAGAGGGACCCAGCGCTCAAGACAAGTGCCTTGTTGTATTTCAAAGAGGCCCTTGGCAGGCAAGAGTATGAAAGCTGCGCAGAGCTTGCGGCAGCTGCCAGGGAGCTCGGCGCCCGGCAAGGCGAGATCGAGGAAGCGATCGCCGCGCACTTGAGGGGCGATCAGGCCAACGCGCCCAATGAAGGCAAACAACCGGTCAACCGCCTGCGCGCGTTAAAGGAGGAGTACTAAATCATGCCTCATGGGTGCGTCTAAAGAGGACAGTTCATTTTGGACTGTCCTCTTTTATTTTTGGGTTTTGTGGTATATAGTAGTCCCCGTGTATTTTCAAAGGTTCCTGAATTTCCTCAATAGATGGTCATTGTTGAAGCCGCCTTCCTGGACGGATGCCGCTGTTTTGTCGTTGTTCGCGGTCATCGCCACCTTCCATCCTTTTTTCACCGAGAGAGAGATCAATTTCTTTGAAGCAGGATTGTATTTGCCGGGGATCAACGCCATTTTGCACGGGCTCGTCCCTTACCGTGATTTCTTTTATTTGAGGGGGCCTTTTGAGTTGTACATGCCGGCCTTTTTGATGTCGGTGTGGGGCCAAAATTTGACGGTCCTGTATCTTTATTTTTATGCCGGCAATGTCCTGTGCCTGGTGATGGGCGTTTTGATCGCCAAAGAACTTTTCCGGACGAGATTGATCCTGTATTTGATGGTGCCGATTTTGGTGGCCCGGACCTTCCCCCGGGTCATGTTCACGATCTGGGGCGGGATGCGCTATGCGTTGGGCCTGATCGCGCTGTGGTGTTTTATAAAATTTTTAAGAGGGCAGCGGCTGATATGGATGCTGGCGGCGGGGATCTTTTCAGGGTTGGGGCTCTGGACAAGTGTTGAGATCGGTGTTTACGCCATGTGCGGGGTCGTGGCTGCGTTGGCCGCGGCATTTATTTTCAAGGTCCAGCAAAAACGCGCTGTCATCAAGGCCCTGGCGGTTTATCTGGCGGGCATTTTTCTGGTCAGTTTTCCGTACATCCTTTATTTGGTCAGCCATCAGGCCCTTGTTCCTTATCTGGAGTCCGTCCGCGCGGTTGTTTTTAACATGCAGAACGTCATTGATCCGCATTTTGCTTCTGTTTATCCGAGCAATCTTTGGGAGGCCGTATCGGCGATGGTCAATCCTCTTAACAAGAATTTCAGCCGCATGACGGTCAGTTATCTTTATCTGGCCGTCCTCGGGTATCTGGTCTGGCGGATCAGGGCCAAGCGGTTGAATACAACGGACCTCTTCGTCATTGCCGCCGGGGTCTACGGCTTTATCATGTACAACACCGGATTCCGGGGGATATGGACCGCCCATTTTGAGTTGTCGCTGCAGCCGGAAAAAATATTATATTTCTTTATTTTGGAGGCCGCGCTGCTTTATGGTTTGGCGAAAAGAGGGACATTCCTGCGTTTTAAGGCCTGGCTGGTCGATCTTTTTATCGTTACCCTGTGCCTGTCTTCCGTTATCTATATGATCGGAAGATACGATCACCGGTTCTATGTTTTTAAATACATCCGCAGTGTGGTCCAGGGCAGGGAAACGCAGAGTCTGCGGCCTCTGGCCGGGGAGAGGTCAAGGCCGCTGACCATTGAACGGGCCCGAGGCATCATTGCCCCCGTGCAACAGGCCGACGATATGGAAGCCGTGGTCCATTTCATCCAGAAAAATACAAAACCCGGCGAGGCGGTTTTTACGTATCCCGAACTGGGAGCGTATCATTTTTTGGCTGACCGGCCTTTTGTCGGGCGCTTTCCCATCGCCACATTCTCCTGGTTCGACGAGGGCTGGCATCAGGAATTGATGGCAGACCTCAAAAAGAGCAGGCCCCGGTACGTTATTTTGACGAAGGAATTCAAGGAAGGATGGAAAACGGTTTATCTGGCTTTAGAACAAAACCGCAGGAAGTTCAAGGATGTGATGGACCTCATCCATCATGATTACGAGATCAGGGATGAGACCCCGTTATCTTATATTTATAAATTGAAAAAGGACCGGTGACCTTTTTTAGAATTTCAACTTTTTGACAGTAAAATAGGTGATGGTAAAAACTCCCGCCTCGATCGCCGCCGTGGCTATGGCCGCTCCCGCGTAAGAAAAAGCATAAATGAAAATGATGATCAAAGGCAGGCCGATCATCGCCATGCTGACGTGAATCTTCGAATAAATGTCCGTCCTGCCGCAGACCAGCAGAAACTGAACGCGGAAAGCATTGGAACTGATAAAAAACACGGAGACCAGCAAAAACCTCAACGACAATACCGCCGCCGGATAGGTCCCGCCGCAGACCAGTTTGACAATGAGGGGTGCCAGGAGAAAGAAGACCGGCAGGCAGATCAAAGAGATCACGATGGTGATCAGTTGTATGTGCCGCATGATCTCAAAGGCCTTGGCTTTGTTTTTGTGGAATATTTTGCTTAAGCGCGGGAAGATCGCCTGGGAAAAAGAGGACAGGGGAAAGGTCTGGATCGCTCCGGAGATCCTTTCGGCGACGGAATAGAATCCCGTGAGCGTGTTGTTGGTCAAAAGCCCGACGGCAAAAACACGCGTGGTCGTATAAGCGTTGATCGCCACGACCGAGATGAAAACGTCCCATCCGGCCTTCAACTGCCGGCGGATGTCTTTATATTCCGGCCATCGAAACGACATCCCGAATTTGCTCCAGAGGATGTATTGCGCCGCAAGGCCTGTGATCAGCAAGACCGAAGAACCGACGAGCGGGACCTTCAGGTAATCCTCCGGCCCCCGGACAAACAGGAGGATGCAGAACACAAAGGCGAATTCCCCGACAATATTCAATCGGGCGATATACCTCATTCTTTCCACACCCTGGAAAAACCAGACGGGAAAAATGGCGCCTCCCGCCACCGCGCCGAAGCTCAACACATAAACCATCCAGTCGTCCCTGAATTTGGGGACAAAATACACGATCCCGCTTAAGACCAGAAAGCTTAAAAGGGCCAGGGCGATTTTGACCGTCATGACGGCCGAGAAAACCCTAGAGACCCTGGCATTGTCCTCGTGGCACAGGGAGATCTCTTTGGTGGCCGAGACGCTGAACCCATAATCGGTCAGGATGATGAAATACTGGACAAAGGCCTGCGCAAAAGCGACTAAACCGAATCTTTCCGGCCCGATGATCCTGAAAAGGTATGGCAGGATGATGAGCGGCAGGACGTAGGTGATGGCCTGCAGCCACGAGAGGGAGGCGACATTGTGCATGACCCTCTTGCCCTCGAGGGGGTCCACCATCCGGTATGTTTTGCGGATCAATCGGACCAAAGAAGCCATGCGTCTAATTTACACTTTACTTAAGTCCAAATAAACAGATTTGATATATAATTTTACCATGATGAAATTCCCGCAAAATTTTTTTTGGGGCGCCGCGACATCCTCCTATCAGGTCGAAGGCGATAATGCCAACGCCGACTGGTGGTCCTGGGAGAAGCAGGCGGGAAAAGAAAACTCGGGCCAGGCCTGCCGCCATTATGAAATGTATGGACAGGATTTCGACCTGGCCAAAGGCCTGGACCATAATGCCCATCGCCTGTCCATTGAGTGGAGCCGTATCGAGCCCAAAGAAGGGGAATTTTCCCAGGAAGAAATAAAACATTACATCGACGTGGTCTGCGCCTTAAGGGCGCGTAACATTGAGCCGATGGTGACCTTGCATCATTTCACCAATCCCTTCTGGTTTAGCTCGTCAGGGGGCTGGACACACCGGCGTTCGGTCGAGCGTTTCCTGCGTTACTGCGATGTGGTGACGCGCGTTTTGGCCAGGCATGTCCATTTTTGGATCACCATCAATGAGCCGACGATTTATTTTTCGCATGCCTATCTGTTCGGCGTATGGCCCCCGCAGGAAAAATCCTGCCTGAAAGCAAAGGCGGTGCACGACCATCTCCTTGCGGCGCATATCCAGGCCTATCCCTTGATCAACAAAATTTATAGAGAACAAAATCTGCCCAAGCCCTGCATCAGCATTTCCCAACACATGTCGGCCATGGTCCTGTGCGCGGACAATTTCAGGAACCGTTTCGCGGCCCGTCTGCGGGACCAGTGGCATAACTTTGAGATCCTCGACAAACTCACGCGGCATAAAACCCTGGATTTTATCGGGGTCAATTATTACTCGCGTCATTTGGTGGATGCGTCCAGCTGGTGGTTCGGCAATTTGCTCATGGAAACGGGCCAGAGCCATGATGAGGCGGTCCAAAAGAATTCTCTGGGCTGGGACATTTATCCCAAGGGGCTGTATCAGGTGCTTTTAAAGCTCAAAAGATACGGCCTTCCGGTCATGATCACCGAAAACGGCATTTGCACGTCCGACGACGATTTGAGGTGGGAATTCCTGTTGGCCCACTTAAAGAGCGTTCACCGCGCCATGCAGGAGGGCGTCAAGGTCACAGGATACCTGTACTGGTCTTTGATGGACAATTTTGAGTGGGACAAGGGTTTCGGCCCGAGATTTGGGTTGATCGGTATTGATTATAAGACTTACCAGAGAACTGTCAGGGAAAGCGCCAGGAAGTTCAGCCAGGTCTGCAAAACAGGTGTTCTGCCTGTCGACCCGGATTGAGGAATTGGTTAAGTGCGAAAAAATAGCGTAGCGCCGTTGGTATGCGCGATCTTATTTTTAACAGGAGGAGCGATCATGGCCCGTGAGACCGTCCGTATCTATGATGCCGCCAGCGGGACGTATCAGCAGGTGGAGAAGGTGGAAAAGACGCCGCAGGAATGGAAGAAGATATTGACGCCCGAGCAATACCGCGTGACGCGCGAGCACGGCACCGAGGCCGCCTTTTGCGGGCTGCCGACGAAAAACCACACAAAAGGCATTTACAAATGCGTCGGCTGCGGCACGGACCTGTTTAAGGTGGACAATAAATTCGAGTCCGGCACCGGCTGGCCGAGTTTCTGGCAGCCCGTGGATGGGGCCAATGTCGCCTATGATGAGGATGACACCTTCGGCATGCGCCGCGTCGAAGTGCATTGTGCGCGCTGTAAGGCGCATTTGGGCCACGTCTTCGACGACGGCCCGTTGCCTACGCACAAACGCTATTGCATCAATTCCGTGGCCTTAAAGTTCGTGTCCACTGACGATGTTGATTTGGAAACAGCGACCTTTGCCGGCGGGTGCTTCTGGTGCATGGAGCCGTTTTTGGCGCATTTGAAAGGCGTCAAAAGCGTTACGGCCGGTTATACCGGGGGCCGGACGGAAAATCCGACGTACGAAGAGGTTTCCAGCGGCCGGACAGGGCATGCCGAAGCCGTGGAGGTTGTTTTTGATCCCAAGGTGGTGCCTTACGCGAAACTCCTGCATATTTATTGGCATAATATTGACCCGACAGCGGTCAACAGCCAATTCGTTGACCACGGCACGCAATACCGCACCGCCATTTTTTATCACAGCGAGGAACAAAAGCGTGTTGCCCAGGGATCCAAAAAAGAATTGGCCGCCTCCAAGCGTTTTGATAAACCCATTGTCACAGAAATTGTCCCGGCGTCCGCGTTCTATCCGGCGGAGGACTATCATCAGGATTATTACAAGAAAAACCCCCTCCAATACAAAATGTATCATGATAACTCCGGCCGTGATGAGTTTCTCGAAAAGACGTGGGGCAAGGAAAAAGAGACTGATTAACGCTTGATCCCGAGGGTGAGGTCTAAAACGATCTCGGCCATCATGGCGGCGCAGGCCGTGACGCGGGGGGCCATGGGCGGATGGCCTTGCGTGGAATCCGTGGAGCGGTCGCCGCAAATATATACATTGCCCATCTTTTTGACGGACATCGGTTTCTTTTCCGTCAATCCCGCCATGCCCACTCCGCTCACCACCACGGGACAGCGCGGGGAATAATACTGCACGAACCGGTATTTCCAATCCGTTGTGTCAAAGGCCTCAACAATAAAATCAAACCCTTTGAAAAATTGTTCCGCGTTATTTTCGTTCCACTGGACCTTGTGGATGATGATATGCGCGTCGGGATTGATGTCCAGCAGGCGTTGTTTGAGCACGTCCACCTTCGGCAGGCCGATCTCATTGACGTAGTATTGCTGACGGTTGAGGTTGGAGGCGTCAATGAGGTCCTGGTCCACGATCTCCAGATGCTTGAACCCCGAACGCACTAAAATCATCGCGCAATTGCTTCCCAAGCCGCCGGCCCCGCCGATGCCGACTTTTTTGGACTGGACCAGCACCAACTGTTCCGGTTTCAAATACTTCAAAAGCCCTTGTTCAAAAATGTTCATGTTACGTTCTTTAAATTAAAGGGACACGATACTTAATTGAAGTGAGTTAAGTATTGTGTCCCTATAATATTGCGATCAGTGATGCACGCTTTTCTTGCGGTGTATGCGGAAATAGTCGATCAGCCACATAGCACCACAAAAAGCAGCAACAAATAATATACCATAAAGCGATATATCTGCCATTTTAAGACTCCTTTTTAGGTGGGGGACAGGCGATAAGGCCGATAACGCCGGCCACCCCGATGATGCAAAAAACAACCAAACGCATCTGTTCGTTTAGAGACGGAAAGAATCCGCTGACACATCCGGCAATGGCTGTCAATTTGAAAATATCAAAGAACGCCTTTGCCACAAGATCGCGGCGGTTGTAATGAAAAATATGCATAGCGTTTCCTCCTTTCGCGAGAATTGGGGAGATGCATCCCAACAGCGCTGGGGAAAACGCTATGCGTGTGATGCTAAAAGCAGTATATCAAACAGATATTGTAAGTCAAGAATCGGGCCGCAAGGGTGTTAGGAACAGTTTTCGATCCTTCGCCAGTCGGTGAAGATCGGGTCGAAGTTCCGTTTTTTCAGCAAAGCCACGACGTCCGCGACCGAACGGTCATCTTTGATGTCGAATTGGGGGTCTTGTTCGTCTTTGTCCAGCAGGGAATAGCCGCCCACCGACGTGTTCGACCCGGCGGACATGCGCGTGATGCCCAGTTCCAGCAGATTGTTCCGCAATTGTGGAGCCTCTCGCGTTGAAAGATTGATGCCCACGCGCCCAAAAAGGATGCGCGTCAGGCAGATGATCTTGATGAATGTTGTGTCGTCCACATCACAACGGACGAATTCTTTTTCCTTGATGGTCCGCAGCCGCGGGAATGAAACCGCGTATTCCACGCCGGGATAGGACCTTTCCATGCTCCGCAAATGTTCATACAGCGCCAGTAAGTCCGGCGCGGTTTCGCTTAAGCCCAGCAAGATGCCCAGGACGATCTGGCGCATGCCGCCCTCGGCCGCCCGTTGGGGCGTGCCGTACCTGAAGTCATAGTCCTTTTTATATCCCGACAGGTGAACGTCGGCGTAACGCCTGCGGTCATAGGTTTCCTGATAGACGGTGATGCCGTCAACACCGGCGGCGAACAGTTCTTTGTATTCCTGGGCCTGCATGGGATGGACTTCCAGCGCGATGCCTTGGAAGAAATCGCCGGCCGTGCGTACGG
This sequence comes from Candidatus Omnitrophota bacterium, assembly GCA_016196515.1. GTDB lineage: Bacteria > Omnitrophota > Gorgyraeia > Zapsychrales > Fredricksoniimonadaceae > JACPXN01. Next base: position 20,519 of record JACPXN010000118.1, read on the forward strand.
CGTCTTTTAAGTATTCAATGGGCGTGTGTTTATACGATTCGCCGGTGAGCATGAGGATATTGCGTATGCCCTGGGCGTGGATAGGGACCATTTCCCGGCGCATCTCGTCGGGCGTCAGTTTGATGCGTTTGATCTTGTTGAGCGCGTGGAAACCGCAATAGGTGCAATGGCTGGAGCAGTAATTGGAAAGATAAAGGGGGGCGTAGAGGCTGATGGTGCGGCCGAAATTTTGGCGCGTCACGCGGGCGGCTTCCTGCGCCATTTCCTCGACACTTTCCCGGCGGGTGTCGTTGAGGACCTGTTGGATCTTATTGAGCGTTATCATAAAGGAAACCCGTCAGCGGCGACGAGGCATTGGCGACGGATGTTTGCCGGGGAAGACCGCTCAAATAGGCCATGCGCCCGGCTTCGACAGCCAGCGCAAAGGCCCTGGCCAGAACAGCGGGTTGTTCGGCGGTGGCGATCGCCGTGTTGGCCAAGACCGCGGCCGCTCCCATTTCCATGGCTTCGGCGGCCTGCGAGGGCGCGCCGATGCCGGCGTCCACGACAATGGGCAGGTCAATTTCATTGATGAGTATTTGGATCAATTCCTTGGTCTTGAGCCCCTGGTTGCTGCCGATCAAAGAACCCAGAGGCATGACGGTGGCGGCCCCGGCTTTGACCAGGGCGCGCGCGGTGTACAGGTCGGGCGAAATATAAGGCAGGACGACAAAACCCTCGGCGGCCAGGATCTGTGTGGCCTTGACGGTTTCCTGGTTGTCGGGCAAAAGGTATTTGCTGTCGTTGATGACCTCGATCTTCACCCAGGGACCGCATCCCGAGGCCTTGGCCAGACGGGCGATGCGCACGGCTTCCTGCGCGTTGCGGGCACCCGAGGTGTTGGTCAACAGCGTTATGTTCTTGGGGATGTGCTTAAGGATATTGTCTTCGTGGCGGTCCAGGTCCACGCGGCGCAGGGCAACGGTGACAATTTCCGCGCCCGAAGCAACGATGCTCTCGGCGAGGTCGCTTTTATTTTTGAATTTGCCGGTGCCCAAAAGGAAACGGCTGTTGAACGTCTTGCCGGCGATGACGAGCGGCATGTCATTGAACATGGATCAGCCCCCGCCGACGAAGGCGACGAGTTCCAGCCGGTCGCCGTCCTTGACCTTGGTGACGGGCCTTTCACAAGAGGCCACGATGGCGCCGTTGAGTTCCGCGATGACATGCGCGGGATTTTTGCACAGATCGCGGACAATGTCCTCTAAATGGACGCCGTCATTGAGATGTTTGGGAGAGCCGTTGAGGATGATATTCATAGCGGTTCATTCTAAACCAAGACGCCTGAAAATGCAAATTTTGTACAG
>JACPXN010000119.1 GCA_016196515.1 Candidatus Omnitrophota bacterium
AAGGCGGGGCGGGGTCTGCCCAGGAACCAAAACCCTCTGAAGAAGAAGCGGCCCAACCCCAACTGGATTTTTTCAATTACGTGGCCTCGCTGGGTTTTCAGGCCATGATCTTTTTGGGCGAAATGCCCAATCCCGTCACCGATCAGACGGAAAAGAACCTCAAACAGGCGAAATTCCTCATTGATACGCTGGTTTTGATCCGCGAGAAGACCACCGGCAATCTTAACAAGGAAGAATCCGAATTGCTCAACGGTTCCATTTACGAACTGCAAAAGCGTTTTGTGGAAATTGCGCAAAAGGCCTCCGGCCCTAACGGGCCGTAGGCCCGGAGGGAATCAAAATGATCGACGACGCATTGCTGGCCATTTTGGCTTGTCCCGCCTGCCAGGGGGACGTTGTCCTGAAAGACAATAAGATCGTCTGTACCCGTTGCGCTCGCCGCTACCCCATCAAGGACGGGGCCCCTGTCCTTTTGGCCGACGAGGCCGAGAAATGACCCCGCGTTTAAAAAAGCTGGCCGCCGAATTCCCCCACCATAAGAACATTGACGGGCTTTTGGTCGTCAACGACACCAATATCCGTTATCTGACGGATTTTCCGGCCGGCGAATCCTGGCTTTTGGTTACGCCCCAAAAAGCCGTTTATATTACGGATTTTCGTTATTTCCTGCAGGCCAAGCATGGCCTGAAAGGGGTGAGCGTCAAGCCATATACCAAAACCCCGTGCCTTGTCCTCTTTGATCTGGTCAGGAGCCTGAAGGTCAGACGGCTTGGTTTTGATGAGCGCCATACGAGTGTGGCCCAATTCAAGAAATTAAAACAATTCTGTCCGCGGCGCACCAAACTGGTGCCGGCCGGCGGCCTGGTGGAATCATTAAGGGAGATCAAGGAAGAGGGGGAGATCGCCCAGATCCGTGCGTGTTTGAAACTGCATTTCAAGGCCCTGGATCTTTTAAAGAAAGTGGTGAAGCCCGGGGTCACGGAGCGCTATGTCCTGGCCCGGTTGGAGCGTTTCGTTAGGTCCCATAGAGTCGGTTTTGCTTTTGATCCCATTATTGCCTCCGGCCCCAATTCCTGTTATCCTCATGCCTGTGTCACGGACCGTGTCATCCGCAACCATGAGCCGGTCCTGATCGATACAGGCATTGAGATCGGGGGTTATAAGTCTGACTTGACACGAAATTTCTTTTTGGGTAGAATTCTACCCTCTGTTCGCCAAGCCTTTGACGCTGTTAAACTTGCGCAAAGCACAGCCATCGCCATGATCAAACCCGGAGTCCTGGCGGCCCAGGTGGATCGACAGGCACGCAACACATTGAAAAAATTCGGGTTAGCAAAATATTTCGGTCATTCTCTCGGGCATGGCGTTGGTTTGGATATTCATGAGGACCCGCGGCTGTCGTGCAAAAGCACGAGCGTTTTGGAACCGGGGATGGTCGTGACCGTGGAGCCGGCGGTTTATGTCCCCAACCAGTTCGGGATCAGGGTCGAAGACATGGTCTTGGTGACACAACAAGGATGCGAGGTATTGAGTGGCCATTACGATCAATGAAATAGAGAACGGCATGGGTCTGATGGTGGACGGCCAATTGTATTTTATCACCGATTTTAATCATGTGAAACCCGGCAAAGGCAGTGCCTTTGTCCGCATCCGTTTAAAGAACATCAGGACCGACGCTGTCCTGGAGCGCACCTTCCGCACCTCGGAGAGTCTGGACAATGTGCCCCTGGAGCGCCGGCGCATGCAGTTCACCTACGTTTCCGGCAATGAATATCATTTCATGGACCAGAGCACCTACGAAGACACGGTCATCTCCAAAGGACTTTTGGGTGATGCGGTCAAATACCTCCAGGATGATGCCGTCGTTGAGGCCCTTGTGCACAAGGACCAGGTGGTCAAGGTTGAGATGCCTACGTTCATCATCGCCACGGTCATCGAGGCCGACCCCGGTTTGAAAGGGGACTCTTCCAAGTCCGGATATAAACCGGCCAAGATCGACACCGGCGCCTCGGTCCAGGTGCCGCTTTTCATTCAAACAGGGGAGACCATCAAGGTGGACACCCGCACCGGCATCTACGTCGAAAGGGTCAAGAAATGAATTTAAAAGACATCAAAGAGATCATCGCGCTCATGAACGAGCATCATCTCAATGAGATCGAGATCGAGCGTGAGGGCCTGAAGCTGAAACTCAAGAAAGCCGCCGACGGCCAGATCGGCATGCCTGGCGCGCCCCATTATCCCGTTGAATCCATTCCTTCCCCCAAGACCGCCGTTCCCTCGACCCCGGCGCCGGCCGCCGATGATGCCGCTCAAAAAGGCACCAAGGACATCAAGTCACCCATGGTCGGGACGTTCTACCGCGCGCCCTCGCCGGAAGCAGCGCCATTCGTCGAAGTGGGCCAGACCGTCGAAGTCGGCCAGGTCGTCTGCATCGTGGAAGCCATGAAGCTCATGAACGAGATCAAGTCGGAAGTGCGCGGCAAGGTCGTCCAGGTCGCCGTCGAGAACGCCGAACCGGTCGAGTTCGGGCAGACCCTGTTCGTGGTTGATCATGTTCTCTAAAATTTTGATCGCTAACCGTGGTGAGATCGCCCTGCGCATCATCCGCGCCTGCAAGGAAATGGGCATACGCACCGTCGCTGTCTATTCCCAGGCGGACCAGCATTCTTTGCACGTGCGTTTCGCGGACGAGGCCGTCTGCATCGGCAAGGCCCCGGCCAAGGACAGTTATCTGAACATCCCGGCCATTGTTTCCGCCGCGGAGATCACCGACGTCGAGGCCATCCACCCGGGGTACGGGTTTCTGTCGGAGAACGCGCATTTCGCCGAGATCTGCGAGTCCTGCCACATCAAATTCATCGGCCCCACCCCCGAGGCCATCCGCAAGATGGGCGACAAGATCATTGCCAAGGAGACCGTCAGGAAAACGGGCGTTCCCTTGACCCCGGGCAGCAACGGGGTGATCAAGCGTCCGGAAGACGCCGTTGCCGTCGCGCAAAAGATCAAATATCCCGTGATCATCAAGGCCGCGGCCGGCGGGGGCGGCAAAGGCATGCGCGTCTGCCACAATGACGTGACGCTCATCAATTCTTTCAAGATGGCCCAGACCGAGGCGGAGGCCAATTTCGGCCGGGGCGACGTTTATATCGAAAAATACATCGAAAGCCCGCGCCACGTCGAATTCCAGGTCCTGGCGGACCATCACGGCAATGTCATCCATTTGGGCGAGCGCGATTGCAGTGTCCAGCGCCGCCACCAGAAGCTTTTAGAGGAATCCCCCTCGCCCGGGCTTGACGTGAATTTGCGCAAAAAAATGGGCGACGCGGCCCTCAAGGCGGCCAGGGCCGTCAATTATCAGGGTGTGGGGACCGTCGAGTTTTTGCTCGACGGGCGCAGCGATTTTTATTTCATGGAAATGAACACGCGCCTGCAGGTCGAGCACCCGGTCACCGAAATGGTCACCGGCGTCGACCTTGTCAAGGAACAGATCAAGGCCGCTGCGGGCCTGAAACTTAAAGTCAAGCAGGAAGATGTCAGGTTCAAAGGGGTGTCCATCGAATGCCGCATCAACGCCGAGGACCCATACAATCATTTTATCCCTTCGCCGGGAAAGATCGCCGAGCTCAACCTTCCCGGGGGGCCCGGCGTGCGCATTGACACCCATATTTATCCCGGGTATACCATCAGCCCTTATTATGATTCCTTGGTGGCCAAGGTGATCGTCCATGGTAAAGACCGCGAGGAAGCGGTGCGTATCATGCGCCGGGCGCTGGATGAATTTTACGTGTCGCCGATCAAGACCACCGTAGGGCTGCACATGGAGATCTTGCAGCACCCGGCTTTTTTGCAGGGCAAGACCACGACGCATTTTTTGGAAAAAATGCTGGACCACTAAAAAAGGAAAAATGAAAAAGATCGGCATACTGACAGGCGGGGCGGATTGTCCGGGGTTAAATTCGGTCATCCGCGCGGTCGTGCGCAAAGGCATGCAGGAGGGCTATGTCGTCACCGGCATCAAGAACGGGTGGCTGGGCCTGATTGAAAATGACATGCGCGTTCTGGACGTCAAGTCCACCACCGGTATTTTGGACCGCGGAGGCACCATTTTAGGCACCAGCCGTGTCAATCCTTTGGCCGATGAAGAGCAGATCAGAAAAATAAAAGAGAATTACCAGAGGAGCGGCATGGACGCGCTCATTGCCGTCGGCGGGGAAGAAACCCTCAAAATTGCATTGGCCTTGTATCAACGCGGCATCATCCGTGTCGTCGGGGTCCCTAAATCCATTGACAATGCCCTTTCCGGAACCGATTACGCGTTCGGGTTTGACACGGCGGTCAATATCGCCACCCAGTGCATCGACCGTTTGCACACGACCGCGGAATCGCATCACCGCATCATGGTCGTCGAGGTCATGGGGCTTTACACCGGCTGGATTGCGGTGGAGGCCGGCATTGCCGGCGGGGCGGACATTGTCCTCATCCCGGAAATACCGATCAAGTTGGATGAGGTGTATGAGCATTTGCGCGAGAGGCATAAACGCGGCAAACCGTTTTCCATCATCGTGATCTCCGAAGGCACGAAGATCGAAGGGTATCTCCCCAAATCCACGGATCCCAATGTCCCGGTGGTTGAGAAACGCCGTTTCGGCAGCGTCGGGGAGTATTTGGCCAAGATCATCGAGGACAATACCGGTTATGAGACCCGTGTCAGCGTTTTGGGGTATATCCAGCGCGGCGGCACGCCGACCTCGTTCGACCGCGTTTTGGGCACGCGTTTGGGGGTCAAGGCCGTTGAACTGGCCAGGGACCAGAGATTCGGTAAAATGGCCAGTTTGCGCGATAACAAGATGCGTTTTGTGGACATTGAAGAAGCTGTGCGCGAGCGCAAGCAGGTGAACATGGATCTGGTGGACATTGCCAACATTTTTTACGCGGGGCCGTAAAGTACTGTCACCCCCGAATGTTTTTGTCGGGGGTCCAGTGTACTGGATTCCCGACAGAAGCTTTCGGGAATGACAAAAAGGAAGATGATTATGAAGAACCTAATTGAGCAAGTGTTTGCAGAGTCCATTACAGTCAAGCAACAGACTTTAAAAGATAATTTGTCTCAGATCATTGCTGCCGCCCAAAGCGTGATCGCGGCGTTCAAAAGCGGGCATAAGGTCTTCTTTTTCGGCAACGGCGGTTCCGCGGCAGACAGCCAGCACATCGCGGCGGAATTCATCGGCCGTTTCCAGAAAGAACGCAAGTCTTGGGCCGCCATCGCGCTGACCACGGACACGTCCATTTTGACCGCTTTGGGCAATGATTACAATTTTGACATCGTTTTTGCCCGCCAGTTGGAAGGGTTAGGGCAAAAGGGCGACGTGGTTTTTGCCATTTCCACGAGCGGCAATTCTAAAAACGTTTTGGCCGGGGTCAGACAGGCCAGGGCCATGGGCATGACAACCATCGGCGTCACGGGCGGGACGGGCGGTGCTTTGGCGTCGGCGTGCGACATTGTCATTGTTGCGGCCTCGTCTAAGACCGCGCGCATTCAGGAAACCCATCTGTGTGTTTTTCACGCGATTTGTGAAATTGTTGAGAACGCTTTGACCCGGTAGCCCCCTTTTTTGCCCTAAATTTTTCACCTCTTCCAGTGGTCTGAAAAATCGTATTGAAATCTCGAATTTTCATGGTATGCTTGTGGCATGGAGATCATCCGCCGGTCCGACATCCGCAAAGCCCTGCATCTTTTAAGGTCCAACCCCGTCGTGGCTTTGCTGGGCCCCCGGCAGAGCGGCAAAACGACCCTGTCCTGCCAAATTGTCCGCCGGATCAGCGGCCAGGCACATTTTTTTGACTGTGAGAACCCCAGGGACGTCCAACGGCTCTCGGATCCCCTGACGACGCTGACGGACCTGGAAGGCATGGTCGTCATCGACGAGATCCAGCGGGTCCCGGGACTTTTTCCGGTTTTGCGTGTTCTGGCGGACCGGGGCGGGAGGGTCAAGTATTTGATCTTGGGAAGCGCCTCGGCGGAGATGTTGCGGCAAAGTTCCGAGACATTGGCGGGACGCATTGCCTTTATGGAGATATCCGGGTTCCACCGGGAGAACGTTCCTTCAGGCAAATTGGAAAGGCTTTGGCTGAGGGGAGGTTTTCCCAGGTCCTATTTGGCCAAAGGGGAGGCGGGTTCCTTCCAATGGCGGCAGGATTTTATCGCTACGTTTCTGGAAAGAGACATCCCGAACTTGGGACTGCAGATCCCTCCGCGGATGCTGCAAAGGTTCTGGAGCATGCTGGCGCATTATCATGGGCGGTTGTTCAATGCCTCTGAGATCGGGCGCAGTTTAGGCGTCTCGGACCACACGGCCAGAAGGTATTTGGATCTATTGGCCGCGACATTCATGATCCGGGAGATCAAGCCGTGGTTTTATAACACCAAGAAGCGGATCATTAAAAGCCCCAAGATCTATTTTCGGGATTCGGGCATTTTGCACGCATTGTTATCCATTGAAGACAAGAAGGGTCTCATCACCCATCCGCAGTTGGGAGGGTCGTGGGAAGGGTTCGCCGTTGAAGAAGCCATCAGGGTCCTGGAGATCAGGGAACATCAGGCTTTTTTCTGGGGTGTTCATACCGGCGCGGAAATGGACCTGGTTTTTGAGAAGAACGGCCGCCTGTATGGGATCGAGGTCAAATATACGCAGGTCCCGGCCATGACCTTCTCCATAAAAGCGGCGATCAACGATCTTTCCCTGGAACATGTTTGGATCATTTATCCGGGAACGCAGGAATACCCATTGTCAAAGAACGTGACGGTCAGCCCTTTGTCAGGTTTTAGTTTCAAACATTAAAGTGGGATCAAACGAACCCCAGCCCGCCATCTTTTCCCGCCATCTTTTCCAGTCGTTGACATTACTCCATACGCTTTGATATACTAACCCTCTGCTATGATCCCACTAGAGAAGAAAATCATTGGCATTGGCGCACTTAAGAAAAAATTATCTGCTTTGCGCGAAGCGGGCCGGATCATCGCCTTCACCAACGGCTGTTTTGATCTGATGCATTTGGGACATGTGAGGTATTTGCAGAAAGCCAAAAAAGGGAATCGCGTGCTGGTGGTGGGGTTGAACAGCGATCAAAGCATCCGCCGTATCAAAGGCCCGTCCCGTCCTGTCATCGGACAAAAGTCCCGCGCCGCTGTTTTAGCGGCCTTGGAAAGCGTTGATTTTGTCGTCATTTTTAATCAGAACACTCCGTATGATCTCATCAAGGCCATTCGGCCTGATATTCTCATCAAAGGCGCGGATTGGAAAGGCAGAAAGATCGTTGGCACGGACATGGCCGGGAAGGTGGAACTCATTGCCTATATCAGAGGGTTTTCCACGACGCGTATCATGGCAAAGATCAAAAAGCATGGGTAATGCAGGCCTGTACCGCGTTCTGGACGCCAATTTCAATCGGGCCAAAGAGGGTTTGAGGGTCTGCGAGGACATTTGCCGTTACGGATGGGATGACAGGCCCTTGACACGCGCTTACAAGGACGCGCGTCATCAATTGACCGCGGTTTTGGAGTCCCTGGTCTTGGGAAAGGCGCTCAAAGAGCGGGACATTGCCGCTGATGTGGGCCGGTCCAGCACCGTCAGCGAGGGCAGGCGGGCTGATCTGGCCGCGGTGTTCTGGGCCAATTCCCAGCGGGTCAAGGAATCCCTGCGCGTCGTCGAAGAAGTGGTCAAATTGCTGGACGCGAAGGCCGCGCAGAACACCAAGCAATTACGGTACAAGGTTTATGCCCTCGAACAAAAAGCGGTTGGTCGACCGTAAATTATATCTGATTCTGGACACGCAAGTCCTGGTGTATGATCGTCTGCTGTCCGTTTTAAAAACCGCTGTTCGTTGCGGGGCGGATATTGTACAATTACGGGACAAAAATGGCAGTGCTCAAGATATTTTGTCCTTTTGCCGGCAGGCGTTGAAGATCACGGCCGGCCGTATTCCGTTCATTGTTAATGATCGTGTGGACTTGGTCTGTTTAAGCGGGGCCAACGGTGTTCACTTGGGGCAGGAGGATATTCCCTGCAGCCAGGCAAGGCGGATGATGGGACCTAAAGCCATGATCGGGGTCTCGTGCCAGACCTATGAACATGCCCGCAAGGCCCAAAACGAGGGCGCGGATTATATCGGGTTCGGTTCGGTGTTCAAGACCCAAACAAAGCCGGACCGTCATCCCATGGATTTAGGGGTTTTAGGCCGCGTTGTCGGGCAAGCGCGTATCCCTGTTTTTCCTATCGGCGGCATCAACCGAAGCAATGTGGGCGTTTTGACCGCGATGGGCATTCAACGCGCCGCCGTCTGCCGGGATATCTTGTTAGCAAAAGATGTCGGAGGCAGCGTTGAGGAGTTTCAAAAGATTTTGCGGGGATAATTCAGTGGTAGAATATCAGCTTCCCAAGCTGATTGCGAGGGTTCGATTCCCTTTCCCCGCTCTTTTAGGAAATTTATGGCTTTGATGCGTTTGCGTATACTGTTCTTTGGTTTGATCATGTTCATCGCCGGCTGCGCGACAAGTGAATATCCAGGCCTTCCCGGGGCGGGTCCAGCGGTATCCGTCAAAAAGCAGGGGGCCTATCATAAGGTCGTCAAAGGCCAGACGTTGTGGCGCATCGCCAGGGCCTATGGCGTTACGGTGGAAGACATCATTCACGATAATAATATCCCCAACGCGGCCGCCATCGAGGTGGGCCAGTTGATCTTTATCCCGGGGGTCAAAGGGGCCAAGGACATCCCGGAGCGCACGCCGGACGAGAATAAGGAAGAATTTGCCTGGCCTTTAAAAGGCAGGATCATCCGTTATTTTGGCGGCGCGCCGGCCATCAGCCGGGGGCTCGACATTGAAGCCAATGAGGGGGACCCGGTCAAGGCTTCCCGCGAGGGGAAGGTTGTGATGCTAGGGACCCTGACCGGGTACGGCCAGACCATCATGGTCGACCACGGCGACGGGTTTATTTCGGTGTATGCCCAGAACCGTAAACTTTTGGTCCAATGGGGTGACCACGTGTACAAGAGCGAGGCCATCGCCGAAACCGGGCGGCGGGGCCGCAAGAGTTTTTGCCATTTTGAGATACGCAAAGGCGGCGACGCCGTCAATCCGTTGTATTATTTGCCATGAACTTTATTGACACAGACCGTTATTTTTTCGCCCGCCGCGATATCCTCGAGGTCTTGCATAAACGCGTCCTGGGCCTCAAGGAAGGGTACCGCCAGAATGTCGCCCTTTTGGGCAGCCGCACCGTCGGAAAAACATCCATCCTCCAGAGGTTCATGGCCGACCACGACGATCCTTCGGTGATCGTTGTTTATCTGGACCTCGAGGAGCGCGACTTCGCGTATTTCACCGCCCAGTTCGTCAAAACCATTCTTTACCAATTCCTGAAGGGCCAAAACCAGCCGGTGCACGAGGACTTGAAGCTTTTGTGCGCCGCCTGCCGCGGCACCCTTCAAGGGACCACGGTTTTGGTGGAAGCCATCAACGCGCTGGTCAAAGAGGGCAAATACCCCGAAGGCTACGCGCGGCTTTTGTCTTTGCCGGAAGTCTTTTGCGCGGAGTCCGGCAAGTCGCTGGTCCTCATCCTCGATGAATTCCAGGACATGGCGGATTTTCCGGTGAACAGCGTGTTCCAGGAACTGGGCAAGCGGATCATGACGCAGAAAAATTGCCTGTACATCGTGGCCAGTTCTTATGCCCAGAAAGCATGCACCATCCTTTCCGAGAAATTGTCCTTGCTGTTCGGCAATTTTGAGACCATCCCCGTGAACCCCTTTGATCTCGGCTCCAGCTTGGGGCTCATCGACCGGCATTTGTCCGGCGTGAAGATGGGGCTGTATCTAAAGAATTTCCTGGCCGATTTCACCGGCGGGCATCCGTTGTACATCAACATCCTTTGCCAGGAACTGATCGCCTTAAGCGGCATTTACCGCCAGCAGGAGATCTACGCGCCTCTGCTGCTGCAGTCGGTGGAGAACCTGGTTTTTAATCCGTGGGGGGTCTTGAGCCGGCATTTTGACCTGCAGGTGCAGGGGCTTTACCGGGGGCCCAAGAGCGGGAGAAGTTTGTCGTCGGTGCTGATCGCCGTTGCCCAGGGTCACCACAAGATCAGCGACTTGAACCGGCATCTGGCCGTGAAGCCCTCGCAGCTCGCGGGGCGCGTCGCCGTCTTGCTGGAAGCCGACATCGTCGAGAAGAACGGCAATTATTACCACGTCAAAGACAAACTTTTTAAATACTGGATCAAATACGTCTATGAGCGGCGTTTGAAGGCCATGGACATGGAGCCGGGCCGTGGGCGCAAGATGTTCAAGGAAGAGATCAACAGGGCGGTCAATGATTTCCAGATGACCGCGCGCAAAGATCTCTCCAGCCGGGTGGTGGGCCTTTTGCACAAATTTGACGACGAGGCCTTTGAACTCAACGGCCGGCGTTACAAATTGTCCCTGTTTCGGGACATCAAGCCCGTGAAATTGCGTTTGAGCGCGGGTAATTTTTTTGACGCGCTGGTGGCCGGCACCCATGAGGGGCAGTGGCTGGTGGTGATCAAAAAAGACCCTGTGCATGAGAATGACGTCAACGGCATCATGGAAGAGATGAAAAAGATGTCCCCCAGGCCCCAGCGCTGTGTCGTCGTGGCCTTGAGCGGCCTGGACGACAATGCCAAACTGCGCGCCCTGCAGGAGAAATTCTGGGTGTGGAATGAGCCCGAGGTCAATGCCCTGATGCACCTTTACGACGAGCCCTGTATTGTGCGATGAATATAGCCGTACTTTCCGATACCCATTCCTTGCCTATTGCGCAAAAACTGCTCGATGAGCTTAAGGATTTTGCCCTGATCATCCATGCCGGCGACATTTGCGATGCCGGGACCCTCGATGTTTTACGGACGCTGGCGCCCGTCAAGGCCGTGCAGGGCAATATGGACGAGCCGGCCCTTAGAAAAAAGTTGCCTTTGAAAGAGTTGTTGGTCATTGAGGGCGTTAAAGTGGGGGTCACTCACGGCCACGGAGCGACCCGTGACGCGTTGGGCAATGCGCTCACACAATTCAAGGATGAGGCCTGCGACGTCATCATCTTCGGCCATTCGCATCAGCCGTTTAAAGAAATGGCCGGCAGGACATTGATGTTCAATCCGGGAAGCCCCAATGACACTGTGCGCGCCCCCTATTGTTCTTACGGGGTTTTGAAGATCAGCAACGGCAAGGTGAATGCCCAGATCGTTAAAATATGAATAAATTGTGGGCCCCGTGGCGGGCCAAATACATCACGCATATCCGTAAAAAACAGAAAGGATGCCTGTTCTGCTGCATTCTTGCCGAGCGTCAAGACAAGCGCAATTACATTTTCATGCGCCGGGGGCACGCGTTCGCGGTCCTGAACATTTATCCGTACAGCAACGGCCATTGCCTGGTCCTGTCCAACCGCCACGTCAGCGACATCGACAAATTGAAAAGGGAAGAATGGACGGACATGATGGACCTGCTGATGGAAACCAAACGGCTGTTGACCCGCGTCCTGAAACCGGACGGGTTTAACATCGGCCTTAACCTCGGCCGCATGGCCGGTGCCGGCATTCCCGGGCACGTGCACGTGCACATCGTGCCGCGCTGGAGGGGCGATCATAACTTTATGCCGGTGACAGCCGGGGCCAGGATCATTTCCCAATCGCTGGACGTTATTTACAGGTTGTTAATGAGGTCGCGGTTTACGGAGCGTAAGCGAACGTGAGCCGCTGACCGAATTAACCCCGCCGTTTTGTGGCGGGGTCACTTCTCTTATGCGCACACGAAAAGACATTGAAGATCTCGAAGCCAAGGTTCTGGCTCCCTATGCGATGAAGGCCAGGGACTCTGCCGGGCGCGAGTACGATGAGCCCGCGCACGCGGGGCGCACGTGCTATCAGCGCGACCGCGACCGCATCGTGCACAGCGAGGCCTTCCGCAAACTGGAGTATAAAACGCAGGTTTTCGTCATTTTTGAGGGCGATTATTACCGCACCCGTCTGACCCATACCATTGAGGTCGCGCAATTGGCCAGGACGATCGGGCGCAATTTGCGCTTAAACGAGGACCTCATCGAAGCCATCGCGCTGGCGCATGACCTGGGTCATCCGCCGTTCGGCCACGCCGGGGAAGAGGCCCTGGATACCCTCGTCCGACGGGCCGGCATCAAAGGGTTCAATCACAATGTCCGTTCTTTTGAGATCGTCACCAAATGGGAGAAGAAATATCCCAAATTCGACGGCCTGAATTTGACCCGTGAGGTTTTGGTCGGCATCCTCAAGCATCAGACGTTATACGACACCCCGTCCATGGCGGGGCAATTCAAGAAATTCAAGGAAGGCCCGACACTGGAAGCGCAGATCGTGGACATCGCTGATTCGCTGGCGTATCTTAACCACGACATTGATGACGGGCTAACGTCGGGCTGCATCAGCGAGGGAGACCTGATGGAGAGCCCCCTGTGGCAGAAAGCCGTCGCAAATATCGGAGCCGCCGACCCCGCCAACGGCGGGGCCAACACGCGCCGGGAGATGTTTAAGTACCAGGTCGTCAAAGAACTCATCGACATGCAGGTCAAGGATCTTTTGGCGGCCACTGATGGGCGCCTGAAACGGATGGGGTTTAAGTCATCAGCCGACGTCAAGAAAAATAAAGAGGTCGTGGTCGGTTTCAGCGTCCCCATGCGCCGCCAGCGGGACCATTTGCAGGGACTTCTCAACGAGCGGCTTTACCACCATTACCGCGTCGAGCGCATGACGGCCAAGGCCCGGCGCATCATCCATGATCTTTTTGAAGTGTATCTAAAAAATCCCAAACAATTGCCCTATACGGTCTATCTGAGGGACGTTCCATTCACCAAGGCGCAAAAATACGCGATCATCTGCAATCACATTGCCGCCATGACCGACCGTTTCGCGCTTGACGAACACAAACGGCTCTTCGACCCGTATCAGAAGGTTTAATGAATATTTCTTCTTCCAAACGTTACCGGCTCATCCTGTCGGCGGTGCACATGGTGTACCGTCTGGTCAACTCCACCTATACCGTCAAGGAATTGACGCTGCGCCTGACGCGTTTGCTCTGCCAGTTCATCCGCGCCTCCTCGGCCAGCATCTATATCCTGGACACGAACAAGAAGAGCATCACAGGGGAGGCCAGTTACAACAATCAGATCAATATTTGGCGTCAGGGCCCCGGGGACCTTAAGGCCGTATACGGTCTATCCGCTAGCCGCGAGGTCATCGGCGTCACCCGCGGGGACACCGTGTTTACGCACACGTGCATCGGTCTGCCTTTGGTCGCCGACGATTATTTAGGCGCCGTTTTCGTGCGCCGTTGGAGGGGAGACAAGCCCTTTGACGCGTTCGACCGGGAAATGCTGTCGGTGTTCGCCGAGCAGGCGGTGACCGCGGTCAAGAACCTCCAGTTCAATGAAGGGCATGAGCAGGTCATTCTCGGGAGCATCAAGTCCATCGGTCATTTTCTTAAAAAGAAAGGCGGATGGGGGATGACGCACACCGCCGCGTACACGCGCATCGTCCGGATGCTTGGCCGCCAGTTGAAGGTCAGCCGGGAAGGGATGAGGTCGCTGGAATACGCCTCGCTGCTGCACGATATCGGCGTCATTGACATCCCTTTCTCCATCCTCACCAAACGCGGGTCGCTCACATCCCGGGAATTCAAGATCATCCGCCGCCATACGGCCCACAGCGTCGCGTTGATCAAACCCGTTGCGTTTTTGAAACCCGTTCTTCCCGTCATCCTCTACCATCACGAGCAATACGACGGCACCGGTTATCCGTCGGGATTAAAGAAAGAGCAGATCCCCCTGGGGGCCCGCATCATCGCCGTGGCCGACGCTTTTGAGGCCATGGTGCAGGAAAGACCTTACCGCGCGCCTATTGCCGTTGATGCCGCCATCGGCGAGATCGAACGCAACAGCGGCACGCAGTTCGATCCCAGGGTCGTCGAGGCGTTCCTGCTGCTCACCCGGCAAAGAAATTTCAGAAAATTCTTGAGTTTGTTCAGGCGTCAGGCCTATAATGCGGTTCATGAATATTAACTATAAACAGCCGCAATTCGAACTTTTTGAGGCCAACAGTTCCACCCTCGAAGATGTGAATAAGCCCAGGTTCCTTTTGGCCAACTTGACCCTGTCGTTGGAATCGCTTGTCATTTTGTCCATTTTGGGTATAATGGGGACGCTTTTTTCGTTTTGCTTAGGCATCGAGCGGGGCAAGCATCTGGTTGCCCAGGCCCTGGACGAACGGGTGTCTGCCGCTTGGAATATCACGGTCAAAAAGCCGCTGCCCAGGACCTTCATTCCCACAACTGTCCCGCCGATGGCGGGGCAGGGTCAGGCAGGCCTGCCCGCCGGAGCCAAAGGCGGAAGCGCTTTGGCGAAGGCGGGTACACGGTTCACCGTGCAGGTATCCTCCTATAAAAACGAAGGGTTTGCCCGGACAGAGGCCTTGGCCTTGCGGGCAAAAGGATACAAGGCGTTTTTGATCAAAACAAGCGATTTTATTCTGGTGTGCGTCGGACAATTTTCCAGCGCCGAGGCCGCCGGCGCGGCGCTTAAAAAATTACCGCCGCATGATCGCTTAGGTTTAGTGAGGCAATTTTGATATGTCATTGCATTCGTCGTTGAAGATCGATAAGGCCGGCGTCCAACAGCGCACGGTCCAGACCCGCATCGAGCGCATCAAAGAACTCATGAAAAAAGGTCTCTGGAAAGAAGAAACCCCGGTCACGGGTTTGCCCAAGACCAAGATCATCCACATCAAAGTCAAGAAGAAGATCAAGGCCGAAGGTGATGCCGCAGCAGTTCCCGGATCTGACAGCCCCGCCGATGGCTCCGCCGTTGGCGGGGCGGCCGGTGCAGCCAAAGCAGCAGCTGTGGCGGCCAAGCCGGCAGGCAGGCCAGCGGCTTTGGCCAAAGGCGGGTCCGCCTCCGGCGGAGGTGCCGCAAAGAAGTGAAAAAGATCATCCTGTGCTCATCGGTGTTCCTGTGTTTGGCTTTTGCCCAAGGACATGCCGATGAGCATTTTCCTTTTTTAGGCGAAGCGTCCAGAGAGTCGGTCCATATCCGCGCTGGCGCCAACATCAATTTTGAATCACTGGGCAAGTTGAACAAAGGCGGGCAGGTTGTGGTCACAGGCCGCCATTATGAATGGTATGAGGTCCAGTTGCCGGCCGCGGCCAGCGCCTATGTGCGTGCTGATTATGTCAAGGACATGGGCAACGCCACGGGCACGATCATGGCCGATAAGGTCAATGTCCGCGCCCGGGCCGACAGCGAGTCATCGTCTTTGGGGCAAATGAACAAAGGGGACTTGGTCAAACTCGTTGAGCAGCTCCCGCCCCCCCAAGGCGGGGCGGAGCAGGTCAACGGCTGGTGGAAGATCAAACCGCCGGCGTCCGCCGAAGGGTGGGTGCGCGCGGATCTCATTATTCCCGCCCCGCCTCCGCCCGTCCCCGCCGCAGGCGGGGCAGGGGTCGCCGCAAAGCCGTAAGATCAACCTATGTTTGAAGTCATTTTATTGATCATTTTTGCGGTCATGCCGGCCATTGTCCTGCATGAGCTGGCCCATGGGGTGACGGCCCTGGCGTTGGGTGATCCGACGGCAAAAAGCCTTGGCCGCCTGACGTTAAATCCTGTCAGGCATTTAGACCTGTGGGGGAGTATCATCATCCCCGGCGGACTTTTTTTGATGCATTTTTTTGGTTTGACCAGGTCGCTTTTGCTGTTCGGCTGGGCCAAGCCGGTGCCGGTGGACGCAAGCCGTTTAAGAAATCCCCGGCAAGGCATGATGCTGGTGGCCGCGGCCGGGCCCCTGACCAATATCCTCCTGGCGTGGGCGCTCATTCAAATCCACGCATGGCCGCCGTTATCGGGTTTTTCACATATCATCGGGTGGGGGATTCTGTTCAATCTGATGCTGGCTGTTTTTAACATGATCCCCATACCGCCTTTGGACGGTTCGCGCGTCGTGGCCG
>JACPXN010000115.1 GCA_016196515.1 Candidatus Omnitrophota bacterium
GTCAAAACGCATGGTTTTTTTCTTGAGAGGATCAAACTGATAAACTTCCTTGGGTATTTCGATCTTGGAAACGTCAACCTTGGGCGGCTGCGCAGGTGCCGGCGGGGGCACGACCACTTGTGGTGAGCTTGGTCGAACCACCTGCGGTTTGGGCGGCGGAACAACCGCTTTTACGGGAGCCGGCGCAGGAACAACAGGTTTTTTGACTGGTTGTGCCTTTGGCTGGGCAGGTTTTTTAAGGACTTTTTTTGGCGCTGTTTTGCTTGCCGCAACTGCCTTCACCGCCTTTTTCTTTACTTTTTTCTTCGGCGCTTCTTCCTCTTCATCCTTAACGGCCTCACCGATGCCTTGCTTGGCCAAAGCGTCACGCAAGACGATCTCGACGATCTTGGTCAGGGCCCCATCCTTGGCCTTGAGCATAACGTCTACGCCTCTTCCTCGAAAGACTCCTGCCCGTCCGCGGGCCCCGCCAGAGGCGGGGCCGACGGGACCGTCGGCCCGGCGGCTTGCTCGGCCTGGGCCTGCTTTTGCTTTTCTTCCCACTGTTTGGCGGAATAAATGTCCAGTTCCCAGCCGACCAGTTTGCTGGCCAGGCGCACGTTCTGGCCATACTTGCCGATGGCCAAGGACAGCTGGTCCTCGTCCACGATGATGTTGACGCGCTTCTCGTCGGCAATGAGCTGCATCTGCGAGATTTCCGCCGGGGACAAGGCCGCCTGGATGTATTCCTTGATATCGTCCGAGTATCGGACGATATCGATCTTCTCACCGTGCAATTCGGTGACGATGTTCTTGACGCGCGAACCGCGCATCCCCACACAGGCGCCGACGCAATCGATCTTCTCGTCCTTGGAAAAGACCCCGATCTTGGTGCGCTCGCCGGGGTCACGGGCGATGGCTTTCACCTCGATGATGCCCTCGTAAATTTCAGGCACTTCCAGTTCAAAAAGGCGTTTGACAAAATTCGGGTTGGTGCGCGAAAGGATGATCTGGGGCCCTCGGGTCTCGCGGCGCACTTCCAAAAGGTAAGCGCGGATGCGCTCCCCCTGGCGGAACTCCTCTTTATTGGACTGTTCGCTGCGGGGGATAAGCGCTTCGGTCTTGCCTAAGTCCACAATGATATTACCGCGCTCGAAACGGTACACGGCACCGCTGATGATCTGACCCAAACGCACGCTGTATTCATTAAAAACCACGTCTTTTTCCGCCTCACGGATCTTCTGGATGACGACCTGTTTGGCGGTTTGTGCGGCGATGCGGCCAAACTCGCTGGAGTGGATCTCCTGTTCGCCGGCCCAGGCGGTCAGTTTTCCGGTCTCACGGTCCAAGGTCACCTTGACCTCCACCTCTTTGTCCACGGTCCAGATCTTCTTGGCGGCAGACGCCACCGCGGCCTCGACAGCGGCGATCAGGATCTCCTTGTTGATCCCCCGGTCGCGTTCTAATTGTTCCAAAATGGTCAACAATTCATTTTCCATGATTTGCCTCAGATGATCAGCATTCCTTTAATGATCTGCCCCAAAGGTAAAACGATCTCCCTCTTCTTGGCGGTCTGCACGACCAATGTTCCGTCACTGACAGCAACCAAAACCCCGCTGTGTTCTGTTTTTCCTTCCACCGGCTCTTTGAGCCAAAAGCGGACCACGCGGTCTAAGCTGCGGCCAAAATCCTTTAGCGTCACCAACGGCCTGTCCAAACCCGGCGAGGAAAACTCCAAAGAATACCCTTGCAGGCCCAAAAACCCATCCGCATCAACGGCTCCGACGATGGTATGGTTAAGTGTAGAACACTGCCCGATGGTGATGCCGCCCGCGGGCCGGCCCCGCCCTAGGCGGGGCAGGTCGGCCGTAAAACGGATGATCACGTCGTCCTTGTACCGGCCCACGCTCAATTCCACCAGGTCTACACCGGCCTGTGCCAAAAGGGGCAGCGCCAATGCTTCAACCTTCTGATGGATCTCGTCAGTGCTTAACGGCGGCATAACTTTAAAACAGTTCCCACGGCACTATCTTGAGCGACCATTTCGGTCTTGCCTGTCCGGCGGCATTTGATCTCCGCTTGGGCCAGGGCCAGCGTGCGCTTGCCGACGACGATGCAATACGGGATGCCGATCAGATCCGCGTCATTGAACTTGCGCCCGGCGCTTTCATCGCGGTCATCCAGCAAAACATCCAATCCTGCCGCGCTCAACTCCTGATAATATTTTTGGGCCAAGGCCATGCTTTTGGCATCATGGACTTGCACCGGTAAAATTTCCACATCGAAGGGTGCCACTTCCTGGGGCCAGATGATACCGCCCTGATCACAATTGGTCTCAATAATGGCGGCAATTAAACGGCTGACGCCGATGCCGTAACAACCCATGATGATGGGTTTCTGTTTTCCATCTTCGTCGAGATACAAAGCGCCCAGCGCTTCGCTGTATTTTGTGCCCAATTGGAAAATGTGGCCCAGTTCAATGGCTATTTTACGCTCCCAGGGACCACCGGGGGCCGACGGCTGTCGGCCATCGCCCTCTTTAACGGCCCGGCCGGACCCATTGATCCACAGCACGTCCTCCCCGATCGGGGTCAAGACCAAAAATTCATGGGAAACGCTCCCGCCCATGGCCCCGCAATCAGCCTCGACGGTCACAACATCCAAACCGCAGCGTTTAAAGATTTTCAAATACGCCCCGTGCTGCAGGTCGTAATTTTTTGTCAACCCCGCCGCGTCGCGGTCAAAACTGTAAGCGTCTTTCATCAAAAACTCGCAGGCGCGCACAATGCCGAACCGGGTGCGGATCTCGTCGCGGAACTTCGTTTGGATCTGATACAATGTCACCGGCAATTGACGGTAACTGTGGATGAAATGTCGGGCCAAGTCCGTGATGACCTCTTCGTGGGTCGGCCCCAGGCACATGCGCCGGCCTTTTTTGTCGTCGAAGGTGATCATCACTTCTTTGAGCGTCACATCGCGCCCTGTCTTTTGCCAGATCTCCACGGGCTGCAAAGACGGCATCAAAAGTTCGTGGCAGCCGATCGCGTCCATTTCCTCGCGGATGATGTTTTCCACCTTGCGCAGGACCCGGGTCCCCAAAGGCAGATAGGAATACACGCCCGAGGTCAGCATGTGCACCAGGCCGGCGCGCAGCGACAATTGATGGCTGACGGCTTCCGTACCGGCCGGTATTTCTTTAAGCGTCGGAATAAAATATCTGGACCACAACATAGGTCACAAACTCCCCTTAATCGAAAAGCCCGTTCAAAGATACGTTGCGCCGGACAAACGTGGGGTAACACGAAGGCCGTCTGCGGGACATGGTCCAATCGCCCACGACCTTGCCGCCCTGGTCGATGCGTTCCTGTTTGAACGTAAAAATATCTTCCAGCGCGATCGCCTTGGTTTCCTTGTTGAAGGCCAAATCCGTGATATGGACCACTCTGCGCACGCCGTCGAGAAAAAGTTCAACGTAGACGATGAGGTCAATGGAACCGGCGATCTGCTGCTGGATCTGTTCCCCGCTCAAGCGGATCCCGGACATGAGCATCATGGTGGTCATGCGGTTAAAACACTCCCGCGGGGAATCAGCATGGACGATGGCCAAAGAACCCGCGTGCCCGCTGGCGATGGATTGGACTAAGTCCAGGACCTCATGGCCGCGCACTTCGCCGATGATGATGCGGTCCGGACGCATGCGCAAAGAGTTGATAAAAAGGTCACGGATGGTCACTTCTCCCTTCCCCTCGATATTGACGGTCTTGGACTGCAGGGACACGACATGGTCCTGCATGAGCCGCAACTCAGCCGTATCTTCAATGGTGATGATGCGTTCGTGCGCCGGGATATGGCTGGAAAGCACGTTGAGCAAGGTGGTCTTGCCGCTGCCGGTGGAGCCGCAAAAAACGATGTTCAGTTTGGCCTTGATGGCCGCGATCAAGAACGCGGCCATGGGCCTGTTGAGCATGCCGCGCCCGATCAAGTCGTCAAGACTCGTCAGACTGGTGGAAAATTTACGGATGGTCATGACCGGCCCCTGCAAAGCGCACGGCGGCAGGATGACGTTGACCCGCGACCCGTCGGGCAGGGAAAAATCCACGTACGGCGAGCTTTCGTCCACCCGCCGGTGGGAGCCGGAGGCCGCCAGCATTTTCTGGATCGTATGCAAAAGCGCGGCATTGTCAAAAAAATGGACGTTGGTCTTCTCGGTCTTGCCGGCACGCTGGACATAGACGGACTTGGCCCCATTGACCATAATCTCGCTGACCGTCGCATCCTCCACAAAAGGCCGCAACGGCCCCAGGCTCACGATGGAACTGACCAGTTCCCGGATCACGGCACTGCGCTCTTCCGTGGAGACCGTCAATTGTTTCTCATGGCATAAACTGGTGATGGCCCCGTCAACAAAAAGCTGCAGCTGGTCCTCGTGCATCCGGTCCTTGACCTCCAAAAAATTGGTCTTGGAGATCAGATAATGGTAAATGACGGACTTCAGTTCTTTTTGGTCTAATGTGGCCATATGTTCACGATCCTGTCAATGAGCCCGATGCGTTCAAAATCCGAATAAAAAACGAACACCGCCAAAGCGATGATCAGGCTGAAACCCGCCCGGGTGACCATCCGGTCCACCCGCAGGGACAATGTTTTGCCGCGCAGTTTCTCAAGACCCATCAAGAACAAATGCCCGCCGTCCAAAGGAACGATCGGCAGTAGATTGAAGACGCCCAAGCTCGCGCTGATGACCCCGACGATGTGCAGCAAAAACGAAAACCCGACGGTGACGGCAAACTTGACAACGAAGAACATACCGATGATGCCCATGGCTTCCTTCGGCGACCTTAAACCCAACAGCATCTCGGTCAATGCCGTGCAGGTCTTGAGTATCACCGATCCCAACTCCTGGGCGGCTTTGAAGGACGCTTGTAAAAAACCGTAACGCGTGATGACCAAGTCCCCGGCATTGTCCATTGGCCGGGGCCCCACCCCGATGCGCCGGGTGACATGCGTCCGGCCAAAAATATCTTTTTGCGTATGGTCCGAAGGGACCAGGGTCTTTTCGATCCGCTGTCCCTGACGCTGTAAAACGATGGACAATTGCGCCGTTTGCGAAGTCGTCACCGCTTCCTGCAGGTCCGGCCAATGCAGGACGGCTTTGCCGTTGACATTCAGGATCCTGTCCCCGGGGACGATCCCCGTTTTCTGGGCCGCTGACCCCTCCAGCACCTGGCCGACAACCGGCAGGACCTTGTTTGCGGAAGCGTCCAGGTCCACATGGCCGATCATAAAAACCACCCAAAAACACGCGTAGGCCAAAACCAGATTGACCACAGGCCCCATGACCACGATCAGGGCCCTGTGCCCGATGGATTGCCCGAAAAATTCGCCGCTGACACCCTTGCATTGGTCCCGCTCATCGCCGGCCATCTTGACGTAACCGCCCAAGGGAATGGCGCACAAAACAAATTCCGTACCGTTGATGACCCGGCCGGCGATCTTGGGGCCGAAACCCAAAGCAAATTGCTCGACCTTCACCCCGCATTTCCTGGCCGTGATGTAGTGCCCCCACTCATGCACGAGGATGAGGACGCTCAATATGAAAATAAAAATAAACAATGTCATCATTATCTTTTCCCCATCACGGCGCCGGCCTCCTGCCGGGCCCAGGCATCGGCCGCCAGAACGTCCGCGACCGTCGCAGACGCAATTATTTTATGCCGGCGGACGATTTTTTCAACCACTTTATAAATGGCCGTAAAACCGATCTTCCCTCCGAGGAATTCTTCCACCGCTTCCTCATCCGCGGCATTGAGCACGCACGGCAGCGTGCCGCCCGAACGCGCCGCTTCAAACGCCAGTCCCAAAGCCGGGAATTTCTTCAGGTCCGGTTTTTGAAAATTCAACTGTTTCAATCCCGCCAGGTCCAGGCGCCGCAAACCCGTGGGCAGACGCTCGGGATAGGTCAACGCATACTGAATGGGCAAACGCATGTCGGTCACGCCCAGCTGGGCCAACATGGACCCGTCCTCAAATTCCACC
>JACPXN010000116.1 GCA_016196515.1 Candidatus Omnitrophota bacterium
CAAATTCGGGGTCGCATCCTTCCCGCAGGGCGATGAATTCCATCTCCGGCGTGGTGATGCCGCGGCGGGCATAATGCATTTGCGTGACGTTGGCGCCTGTTTTGGCGCGCAAGGGCTTGCGGATACCCGGAAAACGGATCGCCGCCAGGTCCAGGTCATTGTCCCTTTGCTTGCGGTCATGCGACGTCGGCTCCGCCAAATATTCCACATCGCCCCTGCCCAGGATCCAATCGCGGCGCAAGGACGGCAGGCCCCGCGTGATATCCACCTTCACCAAAGGATCGGTGTAGGGACCGGACGTGTCATAAAGCCGCAGGGGCGCGTTATTAAGGGAAAGAGCGACTTCCCGGAAAGGCACGCGGACGTCCTTATACAGACAGCCGTTTTGATACACCTTTCGGGACCCCGGCAAAGGCGCGTAATTCAACAGTGTAGCGTCGGGAAGTTTTTCCTGTTTGAGGGATGTTCTCATTTAACTGAACGATGTGCCGCATCCACAGCTGGATTTGGCATTGGGGTTACGGTATTTAAAACCGCTTTCGCGCAGCGTGTCGACGTAATCGATCTCAATGCCCTTGATGAACTCAACGCTTTCCTGGTTGACGATGACCTTCAGGCCCTTTTGCTCAAAGACAATGTCATTGTCATAAGGGTTTTTCTGGAACTTCAATTCATAGGACAGGCCCGCGCAGCCGCCGGTCACAACGCCAAAGCGCAAGGCATACCCTTCCTTGCCTTCCTGGACCATCATGGCCTTGACTTTTGCGGCGGCCGCGTCGGTCAATGTCACTAACAGTTTCGTTTCCATAATTTAATTATAACACAACGGGATTAATCTGTCATTCCCGAATGCTTTTGTCGGGAATCCAGAACATCAATGTCTGGACCCCCGACAAAGACATTCGGGGGTGACAATTTTAAAGCAGGTCCATCTTGGATTTGATGACGCTGTAATTGCGCTGGGAAGAGATGAGGTAAAATTCCTTCATCTGCCAGGGCTTGGGAGTTTTAGTAAAAAATGCGGTGTCCACTTTGTCCAGGACCTTGCCTCCCTTGACGGTGCGCAGGTCATAACCGACCGAGCGGATGATGGGCCAGGAGCCGGCGAAATCCCAGATATGGCAGCGCAAAAAACATCCGCAGCCGCGGCCCAAAGCCGACCAGCACAGATTAACGACCGCGCAGGCCGCGATCATGACGTGAAAATCCTTGTCATTCCAGCGGTATTTGTCAAAAAACGTATCATTGCAGAAAAACAGGGACTTGGCGGAAATGGGCTCATCCACAGGAACAAGGAGTGTCCGTTTTTCATCGGCGCCAAAGGCGTTGCGGACATAATACGAATGCGCGCCATCGCAAAAAAACAGTTCATGGAGGACCGGAAAATACACCACACCCAGCCACGGCTGGCGGTCTTTCATCAGCCCCAGCGAAATGCCGAACAGCGGCATACGGTTGGCATAAAGCCGCGTGCCGTCAATGGGGTCCAGGGCCCAAATGAATTTCTTTTTAGCCAGGAAACTGTCGTCGAGATACTCACCGATGCGCGGGTCTTCCTCATCAATGAGCACGTGGGCCGGGTCTTTGAGGAACGTATCCAGCGACCGGCGGCAAAGCCGGGAGATGGCATGGTCCGCCTCGGTGATCACGGACTGGTCGGATTTCAAGGCCGGTCCGCTTTCAGACATATATTTTAAAGCAATGCCCCCTGCTTCGCGGATGAAGGTGAGCATTTTGTCCATATAAACGGCTGGATCTTCCATAGCATTATTTTAAACTGGCGCGGATCATGAGGATGGGGATGCCGGTGCGGTGGCGCAAAGTATCGGCGACACTGCCCAGGATCACGTCCTTGATAAAGCCATGCCCGTGGGTGGACATGGCGATGAGGTCGCATTCTTCCTGTTCGGCCACGGCCAGGATCCCGTCGACGGGCTCTTTGCCCTGCAGCAAAACGCCTTTGACGGAAAAACCGTCCCTGGCCAGAGCGTCACGCACCGCGTCCAGATAGGCCTGGTCCCCGGTCATTTCTTCGGAATCCGCGAGGTTCAATTCGTCTTGCAGGCGCGCGGCAAAGCCCTCGGCCACGTGCACCAGAACCAGTTTTGCCTTGGTCATTTTGGCCAGAGGACGGATATGTTCGAGGATCTTCGTATCCGTCGGGGAATTATCCAAAGGAATGAGAATTTTTTTATACATGTCCACCTCCCAGCCATCCGGCTACGATCTGCCACAACAAATACCCATTCAACACCACAATGACAGCGGTAATGACCCAGGCCGTCAACTGCAGCCACCGGGAATTGACAAAACGTCCCATTTTATTCCTGTCGCCCGTGAACACGACCAAAGGGATGACCGCGAAACTCAATTGCAAGGAAAGAATGACCTGGCTCAAGATGAGCAGATTTCCCACCCCTTTTTCACCGTACAACAACGCGACGATCACCGCCGGGACAATGGCCACCGAACGGGTGAGAAGCCGGCGCATCCACGGCCTCAAGCGAATATTCAAAAACCCTTCCATGACGATCTGGCCGGCCAGCGTCCCGGTCAAGGTGGAATTCTGGCCAGAGGCCAGAAGGGCCACCGCAAACAGGGTGCTGGCGAACGTCGCGCCCAAAACCGGCGTCAACAGCCGGTAGGCATCATGGATATCGGCGACATCCTGATGCCCGGTCCCATGAAAGACCGCGGCGCTGACGATCAGGATCGCGGCATTGATAAAAAACGCGCACAATAAAGCGGCCGTCGAGTCAATGGTGGCAAAACGGATGGCCATGGCCTTGCCCGCGTCATTGCGTTCAAAAGCGCGGGTCTGCACGATGCTCGAATGCAGATACAAATTGTGCGGCATCACCGTGGCCCCCAGGATGCCGATGGCGATATACAGCATGGATGGGTTAAAAACGATCTGGGGTTTGGGAAGCAGGTTCGCGATGATGGCAGGCATCGAAGGATGGGACACGGCCATTTCATAAGCGAAACATCCGCCGATCACAACGATCAAAGACGCCACGATGCATTCCAGGATGCGAAAACCCTTCTCTTGAAGGAACAGGATGATCAGGACGTCCATGGCCGTGAGCAGGATCCCGACGATCAAAGGAATGCCGAACAGAAGGTTCAACGCGATGGCGGAACCGATGACCTCCGCGAGATCACAGGCGGCAATGGCGATCTCGCAGAGGACCCATAGACCGATGGCCGCCGGTTTGGAAAAATGGTCGCGGCAGGCCTGGGCTAGATCGCGGCCCGTGGCAATGCCCAATTTCAAGGCCAGATGCTGGAGCAAAATGGCCATAAAATTGGAGATCAGAATGACGGAGATGAGCGTGTAACCGAATTTGGCGCCTCCGGCCAGGTCCGTGGCCCAGTTGCCGGGGTCCATATACCCGACGGCGACCATGAGCCCGGGTCCGCCAAAGGCAAGCAGTTTCCGCCATACTCCCGCCGAGGCGGGAACGCTGACCGAAGCATGTACTTCCGGCAGACTGGGAACGGTGACCTCATGGCGCCAGGGCTTGTTCATCGCCATTTGATGGAACAGCCCATGGAGGGGAATTGTCGAGCGGTGACAGGACGGCCGGCGGACATGTTGTTCATGGCTTCCTTCAGTTCTTCGCGGGTCACGGCGTCTTCGTCCTTCCAATTGTCATCCACGCGGCCGTGATAGACGAGTTTCTTGTCTTTGTCAAACAGGTAAATGTCCGGCGTACATTGGGCGCGGAAGGCGTCGGCGACTTTCTGGGTCTCGTCAGCCAGATACGGAAAATCGATCCCCCATTCCTTGATCTTAAGCGCCATTTTATCCGGCGCGTCGTCGGGAAAATCAGGGTTGATGTTGGGGTTGATCGCCACGGTGTTGACCCTCATCCCCCGGCCGTATTTGGCCAGACGCAATAACCGCGGCCACACCGCCAAAGCATACGGGCAATGGTTGCAGGTAAAAGCCACCAGAAGCCCGCGCTCGCCGTACAGTTCGCTTCCCTGATAGGATTTTCCGGACGGGTCTTTGAGCTGGAAATCCGGCATCACGGTGCCCAACGGTATTTTGATGGATTCCAATAAGGCCATTTGAATGAACTCCTGACTTTTTGTGCTATAATTATTTTAAAAACAAAACCATTATACGAGCGCTGGTATTTATGTCAAGAACACTGCTGATCCAACAATACGAGATCGGCCCCTTGAACAATTTCCTCTATTTGCTGGGCGATACGGCCACCAAAGAAATGGCGATCGTGGACCCGGCCTGGGAGCCGGATTTTCTCTGCGATGAGGCCGAACGCCTGGGCTACCGTATCACCAAGGTATTTTTGACCCACGCCCACCCTGACCATGTCAACGGCCTGGATGATGTGCTGCGGCGTCATGACGTTGCGGTCTATATCTCCAAACACGAAGCGCCGTTCCTGCGTCCCAAATCTAAGAATCTGATGGACGTGGCCGACAAAGAAAAACTTTCATTGGGCAATGTCACCTTTGACGTTCTGCACGCGCCAGGGCATACGCCGGGATGCCAATGCTTTTTAGCCCAGGGCCAATTGATCTGCGGGGATGTCCTGTTTATCGACGGATGCGGCCGCTGCGATCTTCCCGGCAGCGACCCAAGGGCCATGTACCGCTCCCTCACCAATGTCCTCATGAAACTGCCCGATGATACCGTGGTCTATCCCGGGCACAATTACGGACCTATCCCAACGGACACCATCGGTCATCAGAAAAAAACCAACCCCTACCTGCAATGTTCCAGTGAAAAAGAGTTTTTAAGCGAGCGGATGGGTCTTTAAAACTTCATAATGCTTCCAAAAAATTCTTTAAAGGGCACGCTTTCGCGTTTCTGGTTAAAGCAAGCGATCCGGAGGCAAGACAAATAACCGTACCATCGGATATGGTAAAATTCTTCTTTTTGTTCAAATTCCTAAGCCTGTCCATCGATTGAGCCATCCCCGGACGGGGCGTTTTGGTCAACTTAATTTCGCACGGTTTGATCCGCCCCAGTTTCTCCTCTATGATCAAATCCACCTCCAGGCCGTTATTGGTCCGATAGTAATACAACGGCGGCGTTTGTCCCCGATTG
>JACPXN010000117.1 GCA_016196515.1 Candidatus Omnitrophota bacterium
AACCGCCATGATCACCCGGCACATGGCCTGTGAGGTCTGTTCCATCTATCTTTATTATGAGGACAGCCGTGAGATCGTCCTGAAAGCCACCACCGGTTTGAACCCGTCTTCCGTCGGGCAGGTGAAAATGCGTTTGGGGGAAGGATTGACGGGGCAGGCCCTCAAGGAGCGCCGGCCCATCTGCGAAGGCCGGGCCAAAGACAATCCGCATTTTCGTTATTTCCCCGGCATCGGCGAGGAAAAGTTTGAATCGTTTTTGGCCGTACCCATTTTGCACGGCACCGTCGAAATAGGGGTCATGGTCATCCAGAGCGAGAAAAAAAATTATTTCACGCCCGAGGACATGCAGATCTTCCGTGCCGTGACATCGCAATTGGCCGCCACCATTGAGACCGCCCGTTTTCTCATCACCCTCAACGACAAGGAACGTCAAAAGCGCGCGCCCGTCGTCTTCGCGGACCTGAAATTCGTCAAAGGCCGTTCGGGGGCGGAAGGTGTGGCCTTAGGCGATGCCGTTGTCGTGGACGAAGTCCTGACAGACCTGCAGCGGTTTATCCGTACTCCCAACGCGTACACCGAGGATGATTTTCATAAGGCCGTGCAAGAGACCGAGGCGCAATTGGAGGACCTTCAAGAGCAGGTCGAGACGACGCTGTTTGACGTGGCCGCGCTCATCTTTACGGCGCAGATCCTCATGCTCAAGGACAAGGGGTTCTCGGATGCCATTGTCCTTAAGATCCGCCAGGGGACCGATCCGCCGCAAGCGGTCGTTTCCGTGGTGCAGGAATATGTCCGCAAATTCGCGTCCATCACCGACAGTTATTTGAGGGAAAAAATTTACGACGTCAAGGACATGGGCCGCCGCGTCCTGGAGAACATGACGGGTTTAAAAGACCCTCACGCGGATTTCGAGGGCCGCATCGTCATTGCCCGGGAACTTTTTCCATCGGATGTGCTGAAACTTTTTTCGCAAAAGGTCAAAGGCATTATCCTGTTGAACGGCGGGGTGACCTCGCACGTGGCGATCCTGTCGCGTTCATTGAACGTTCCTTTGGTCATCGCCGATGAGCCGGGGCTTTTGGCCGTGCCCGGCGGCACCCGGGTCCTTTTGGACGCGGTCATGGGCTACATCCATATCAATCCCGACAAGGACACGGTCCGCAAGGTCCTTGACCGCGAGGACCTCAACAAAGACCTGGACCGCCTCAAACGCCTGATCCGGAAACATCCGAAGACCAGGGACGGCGTTGCCGTCAAACTCATGGCCAATATCAACCTGCTGGGGGACCTGAAGGCCGCCAACGAATTCAAGGCCGACGGCATCGGGCTTTACCGCACGGAATTCCCGTTTCTCATCCGCAGCAATTTTCCGTCGGAAGAAGAACAGTATTGGATCTACCGCCGCCTTGTGGAAGGCATGCCTGCCGGGCCGGGCAAGGAGGTCACGTTTCGCACACTCGATATCGGCGGGGACAAGATCCTGCTGCATTACGATTACGGCAGGGAAGAGAACCCGTTTTTGGGCCTGCGGTCCATCCGTTTTTCCTTAAAACACAAGGATGTGTTCATCGCGCAGGTACGGGCGATCCTGCGCGCGGGCCACGGCCACAACGTGCGCGTTTTGTTCCCCATGATCTCTTCGGTGGAAGAATTTTTGGAAGCCAAAGGCATTGCGCGGGAATGCGCCCATGACCTGGCCAAAGAAGGCAAAGAACATATCAAAAACCCGCCCATGGGGGCGATGATCGAACTGCCTTCGGTCATTGAGATCATCGACGAATTGGCGCAGGAGTCGGATTTTTTGAGCATCGGCACCAATGACCTTATCCAGTATTTGCTCGCCGTGGACCGCACCAATGAAAAGGTGGCGGATTTGTATATACCCCATCATCCGTCGGTGTTGAGGGCACTTAAGAAAATAACGGACGCGGGCCGCACCCACGGCAAGGATGTCTGCATTTGCGGGGACATGGCCCATTCCGTCAAATTCCTGCCGTTTTTGCTGGGGATCGGTTTGCGGCATTTCAGTATGGACGCGCGGTATTTGCCCAAGGTGCATGAAAAGTTAAGTACCATTGTCCTTTCCGAGGCCCAAGCTCGGGCCTCGGAAATCCTGAAACAGAGCAAGGCCGTCCGCACCGCCCAATTGCTGGACGATTTCTAATGCGCGACCGGGTCCTGACGATCCTTCTGCTTGTTTTTTTGTTCGGCCTGTTCGCCGCGGACCTGGCCCGGCCCATCAATTTGGCGGCGGTGGACATCGGCCGCCACGTCAAGAACGGCGAACTTCTCCTGCAGGGACAATGGGACGTCCTGCACAGGAATTTTTATTCGTTCACGCATCCCGATTATCCGTTCATCAATCATCACTGGCTCTTCGGTGTTTTGTCCTACGGCGTGCATCAATGCGCCGGGTTCACGGGTCTGTCCGTCGTTTATATCGGGGTATTGCTGGGGGCTTTGTTCTTCTTTTTGCGCGCGGCCGTTTTGCGCGGGCATTTCGCGCTGGCCGTGTTCTTCGCGTTTTTGTCTTTGCCCATTTTGGCCGACCGTCGCGAGATACGCCCCGAGGGGTTAAGCTTTTTATTCATGGGGCTGTATTTTTATTTGTTGACCAAATTGTCTTTGGGGCAGACCCGGCAACGCACGGCCTTTGTCATTTTGGGAACAGCACAGGTCATTTGGGTCAATACCCACATTTTTTTCTT
>JACPXN010000120.1 GCA_016196515.1 Candidatus Omnitrophota bacterium
GCCGGCGGGACTGACGCTGTATAAACATTTGGGCTTATACGCGTACCGTAAAGAATTTTTATTGCGGTACACGCGTTGGCCCAAGTCCATTTTGGAAAGCACGGAGCAGTTGGAGCAACTGCGCGCTTTGGAAAACGGTGCCCGCATCAAAACCGTCGTGACAAAGGCGGAATCGATCGCAGTGGACACGCTTGAAGACCTAAAAACAGCGGAGGAATTTTTGAGGCGCCATGGTTAAAGAGATCAAAATAGGTAAGGTCAGATTCGGCAACAGCCATCCGTTTGTGCTGATCGCCGGGCCCTGCGTGATCGAGTCAGGGGCTTCTGTTTTGGCCATTGCCGAGCGGCTCAAAAAGATCACGTCGCGTTTGAAGGTGCCGTTCGTGTTCAAGGCGAGTTTCGACAAGGCCAACCGCACGTCCATCAGGTCTTTCCGCGGCCCCGGATTATGGGAAGGGTTAAAGGTGTTGGCGGAGATCAAGGCCAAGGTGGGGGTCCCGGTCTTAAGCGACGTGCATGATGTTGGTCAGGTCGGCCCGGCCGCTGAAATTCTGGACATTATCCAGATCCCCGCGTTTTTGTGCCGCCAGACCGACCTCATCGTGGCCGCGGCCAAAACAGGCAGGGTCATCAATGTTAAAAAGGGACAATTCCTGGCGCCGTGGGACGTGGCCGGCATCATCAAGAAAATGGAAGAGGCCGGTAACCGGAATTTATTGCTCACCGAGCGCGGGGTGAGTTTCGGGTATAACAATCTGGTTTCGGATTTCAGGTCTTTGGCGGTGATGCGCGCGAAGGGATATCCGGTGATTTTTGATGCCACGCACAGCGTCCAGCGTCCCGGCGGCCTGGGCCATGCCTCGGGCGGGGAAAGCCAATACATTCCGTTATTGGCGCGCTGTGCCGTTGCCGCCGGTGTTGATGGGATCTTTTTAGAGACGCATCCGAACCCGGCCAAGGCCTTGTCCGACGGACTGAATATGCTTCCATTAGACCAATTGGAAAAATTGCTTAAGGACCTGGTCAATATTGATCGGGTGGTCAAATGATATCCGCGCTTAAAAAGATCAAGGTCCTGGCTTTTGACGTGGACGGTGTTTTGACCGACGGCAAGATCATCATTGACAGCAACGGCGTTGAGACCAAGGCCTTTGACGTGCAGGACGGTTTCGGCATCGTGTTCGCCCAAAAGGCGGGGCTTAAGACCGCGCTCATTTCCGCCCGCTTTTGCGATGTCGTGCGCCACCGCGCCGAGGACCTGAAGATGGACAGAGTGTTCACGGGCGTTTACCCGAAGACCGGCGCCTATGAACAGATGTTACAGGATTTTAAAGTTTCGGACAGCGAAGTGTGTTTTGTGGCCGATGATCTGGCCGACCTGGTGGTCCTCAAGCGTGTTGGTTTCGCGGTGGCCGTGGCCAATGCCGTTGCCGAGGTCAAACAGGCGGCGCATTATGTCACGTCCCGTCGCGGCGGGGAGGGCGCTGCCCGCGAGGTCATTGAGATGGTCTTGAAGGCGCAGGGCAAATGGGGGCCTGAATTATATGAACACTAGAAAAAGTTTGTCATTCCCGAATGCTTCTGTCGGGCGTAAAGCCCCGTTGGGGCCACGCCCCTTTACGGGGAATCCAGATATGGCTGTGGCTGGACCCCCGACAAATACATTCGGGGGTGACAATTTCTGGATTTTACTTTTGACTTTTGTTTTATTGCTGGTTCCCTCTACGTGTGTTTTCACCGAGGATGCGCCGGCGCAGAACCAGGAGGCGCCCACCCAGCAACTGGAGGGGTTTAATCTCAACGGTTATACCACCGGCGGCAAAAAATCGTGGGAGATCAACGGCGATAAAGCCGACATTTCCGACGAGAAAATAAAGATCACCAACGTGGACGCGAATGCGTTTGACAAGCAAAAGGTCAACCTCAAGTCCAGGACCGGCACCATCAATAAGACCAACGGGGACATCAACCTGAAGGACAATGTGGTCATCACCGCCGAGCGCGGTACGCAGATGACCACCGATACCCTGGATTGGAAACGCAACCAGGACCTGATCACGACCAAGGACCCGGTCAAGATCGTGGACAAGCAGGGGGTGATCACCGGCACAGGCCTGACCGCTCACCCGAATTTGAAACAGGCCGCCATTGATCAGGACGTCAAGGCGGTTTTGAATACGACCAAGGACCTTAAGCCCGACCAGACAGCGACCATCACCTGCGACGGGCCCATGCAGATGGACCAGTTAAAAATGATCGCGGTTTTTAATGTCAACGTGGTGGCGGTCGAGGCGTCCACGGGCCGCCGGCTGTACGCGGACAAGATGACGGTTTATTTTGACGACAAGAACAAAAAGATCAGGAAGGTCATTTGCACGGGCCATGTGAAAGCCATCCAGGGCGTCAATGCCAGTTACGCCGATGAAATGATTTATGACGGCGACGACCAGAAATTGACCATGACCGGCCGTCCCAAGCTGGTCTTCGACACCAGCGAAAATAAGGGATCAGGATTGTTCCCCAAGATGGAAAAATGACCCTATGCGTTTACTGGAAGCAAAAAATCTGGTGAAGACCTACGGCGGGCGCCGCGTCGTGGATGGATTGACCATTTCGGTGGGCCGTTGTGAGATCGTGGGCCTTTTGGGCCCCAATGGCGCCGGCAAGACCACGAGTTTTTACATGGTGGTGGGTATCATTGATCCTGATGAAGGGCAGGTGGTCTTTGACCAGGAAGACATCACTCAAAAACCCATCCATGACCGCTGCCGTCTGGGGATGGGGTATCTGGCGCAGGAAAGTTCCATCTTCCGCAAACTGACCGTCGAGGAAAACATCATGGCGGTCCTGGAGACCTTGCATTTGAGTCCCAGGGAACGCAAAAACCGTCTGGAGTCTTTGCTGGAAGAACTCAATATTTCGCATCTGGCCAGATCCAGGGCCTATACGCTTTCCGGCGGGGAACGCCGGCGCTTGGAGATCACCCGGGCTTTGGTCACCAACCCGTCGTTCTTGCTTTTGGACGAGCCGTTCTCGGGGATCGATCCCATCGTCGTGGCCGAGGCGCAGGAGATCATCCGCGACCTTAAAAAACGGGGCTTAGGGATCTTGCTGACCGACCATAACGTGCGCGAGACCCTGTCCATCACCGACCGCGCGTATCTGGTTGCCGACGGCAGGATCCTGATCTCCGGCACGGCGCAGGACCTGATCAACGACCAGAAAGCCCGAAAAATTTATCTGGGTGAGAAATTCAGCATGTAGGAGATGAAATGAAAGTGGATGTGAAAAAGATCGACGCGCTCAAACGCGAGGTCAAATTTGAGGTCCCCCGCGAGCGGGTCAGCAAGACCATGGACGAGGTGTACGAGGAGATCGGCAAATACGCCAAGGTCAGGGGCTTTCGCCCGGGCAAGGTGCCGCGCGCCATCCTGGCCAATTCCCACAGCAAGCTCGCCGAGGAAGAGACCATCAAGAAACTCGTGCCGCAGGCCTATCAGGAAGGCATCGGCCAGCACCGGTTAAACCCCATTGACCTTCCCCAGATCACGGACGTGGCCCTGAAGGACGGCATTTTGAGTTTCAAAGCGACTTTGGACATCCGTCCCGAAGTGAAACCCGGTCCTTATAAGGGGATCAAGGTGACCCGCAAAAGTTCCAAGGTGAGCGAGGAAGATATCAGCAAGACCCTTGAATTTTTCAAGAAAGGCCGCGACGGCGCCGAAACCGTCATTGACGATGCGTTCGCGCGGGGCATGGGTTTTCCGAACCTGGCGGATTTCAAGCAGGCCCTTGCGCGCCAATTGGAACTGGACAAGGACCGCCAGAACCGCGTTGACGTGGAAAACCAGGTCATTGACGCCCTCATGAAGAATGCCAAACTCGTCGTGCCGCAGTCCCTGGTCCAGCGCCAGCTGCAGCAGCGTTTGAACGAGACCCTCAAGCGGCTTAAAAACCAGGGTATGAAGGACGAGGAGATCCAAAAAAAAGAAGCCGAGATCACCAAGTCGCTGCAGGAGATCGTTGAGCGCGACGTGAAGGTGTATCTCATCCTCGAGGCAATCGCCAAACAGGAAAAGATCGAGGCGCCAGAGGAAGAGAATTTGCCGGCCAAGGTCATGGAATTTTTGCTCAAAGAAGCCAAATGGGAAAGCGACCTACTGACGCAGGTCTAAGGAGGATCAAATGTCCAAATCACAAATTTTAGTTCCGATGGTCATTGAAAAGACCACCAACGGGGAACGCGCGTACGACATTTATTCGCGGCTGCTCAAAGACCGGATCATTTTTTTGGGCACGGCCATTGACGACACCGTCGCCAACGTGGTCATCGCGCAAATGCTGTTCTTGCAGTCCGAGGATTCGCAGAAAGACATCAACCTGTACGTCAATTCTCCCGGCGGTTCGGTGACGGCAGGGCTGGCCATTTACGACACCATGCAGTTCGTCAAACCCGACGTGTGCACCTATTGCGTCGGCCAGGCCTCCAGCATGGGCGCGGTGCTGTTGACCGCGGGGGCCAAAGGCAAACGCTACGCGCTTCCCAACGCCCGCATCATGATCCATCAGCCGTGGGGCGGCACGCAGGGGACCGCCAGCGATATTTCCATCCAGGCGGAGGAGATCCTGCGCATGAAGGGAGAACTCAACAAGATCCTGGCCAAACACACGGGCCAGTCCGTGGAGAAGGTCCAAAAAGACGCGGACCGCGATTTCTTCATGTCCGCCCAGCAATCCAAGGAGTACGGGCTGGTGGACGGCGTCATCGCGCATTTCGGGGAACCGGATAAAAGATAGAAAGGCCATTCATTATGAAACGCAATTTGCTGTTGACCCCGGGACCGACCCAGGTCCCGCCGGAATTGTGCGCCGCTCTCGGGCGGCCCATCATCCACCACCGCACTCCGCAGTTCCAGGAGAACATCAAACAGGCCGTCGAGGGGCTCAAAGAACTTTTCCAGACCAAGCACGACGTTTACCTTTTGACTTCTTCCGGCACCGGCGGCATGGAAGCGGCGGTCTGCAATCTGCTTTCCCCGGGGGATGTGGCCATCACGGTGGAGGGCGGGAAGTTCGGCGAGCGCTGGACGGAATTGTGCAATGCTTATGGGGTACAAGCCCGTGTGCTTAAAGTTGAATGGGGGAAGGTGCCGACGGCGGACCAGATCAAGGCGCAATGGAAAGCCAACCCGCAGGCCAAGGCGGTGTTCATCACGCTGGCCGAAACATCCACCGGTGTCACGCCCGACGTCGCAGCCATCGGCGAGGCGGTCAAGGGCACGCCCGCGGTTTTGGTCGTGGACGCCATCAGCGGCCTGGGTGTTCAGGAGATCAAAACCGATAGTTGGCATTGCGATGTAGTTGTTGCCGGTTCTCAAAAGGGATTGATGCTGCCGCCGGGCCTGGCCTTTGTCAGCGCCAGTCCCAAGGCGCAGGCATTGATCGCCTCGTCCAATAACCGCCGTTATTATTTTGACCTGCGCGAGGCCAAAAAGGCCATGGAGAAAATAGATACGCCGTTCACTCCGGCCATCGGCATCATCATTGCCCTGGTTGAGAGTTTGCGCCTGATGAAGGAAAGGGGTTTCGATCATTTGTTTAAGCATTATGCCCGTCTGGCCAAAGCCACGCGCGCCGGCACCAAAGCCATCGGCCTGGAATTGTTCCCGCAGGAAAGTTGTACGACCAATGTTTTGACCGCGGTGAAGGTGCCTACCGGTATTGATGGGGAAAAATTGACGAAGACCATGCGCGACACCCACGGTATCACCTTTGCCGGCGGACAGGGCCCTTTGAAGGGAAAGGTCATCCGCATGGCGCACATGGGCGCTTTGGATGAATACGATGTCCTGACAGGTCTGGCCTGCCTGGAGAAGGTCTTGCATGAGATGGGACACAAATTTGAATTGGGCGCGGGTCTAGCCGCAGCGCAGAAAGTGTTGAATCAAAAGTAGGATTTTTCCCTTGGTATGAAAGAGATTGTCTGGAACCGGTCCAGAGGGTATACTTAAGCTAAAAGGAGCGCGTAATGACAACAGTCAAAGAAATAGAGAAGGCCATAGCTGAATTGCCCCCAAAGAAACGCTCTGTCCTAAGATCTTGGTTTGATAATTTTGAGGCCACGTGTTGGGACAAACAGTTTGAAGCAGATGTCAAGTCAGGGAAACTGGATACCATGGCGGCTAAGGCGTCAGTCAATTTCAAGACGGGTAAGTGCAGAGAGTTATGAAGCACGTCGCGGACCCTTCCTTTTGGCGCTGTTACCATGATCTCCCCGAACATATCCAGCAATTAGCCGACAAGAATTTCGGCCTGCTTAAAGCAAACCCTCACCATTTGTCTCTGCATTTAAAAAAAGTCAAAGGATTCTGGTCTGTGCGTGTCGGGTGGAGTTACCGGGCATTGGGCGTCGAGCAGGAAGAGCATGTTGTGTGGTTCTGGATCGGCACCCATGCCGAGTATGACAAGCTCATAAAGTCGCGGGCTAATTAATTTCGGCTTTGGACAATTTTGAGTCGGCTCTTTGGCTAACCGTCATTACTGCGCGACACGCCTGCCTGCCGGCAGGCAGGGAGTATTTTTGTCGAGTAGATTCGAGCCACCAACCGTAATCTGAATTGATTTGCTTAATTATACCAAATATGGTATTGAGGTAAATATGAGCACAAAAATCCACAGAGGCAGCGGTAATGTTTTTGCGGATATCGGTGTGGCCCATCCTGAAAGGGTATTGGCCCGTTCCCAAATAATGTCCCGCATAACAGCAATTATTAGAGACAAAGATTTAACTCAAAAGCAAGCAGCAGAGCTTTTGGGTATTCCTCAGTCCAAGGTGTCTTGTTTGATGAACGGGAAACTGAGCATGTTCTCGCTGGACCATCTTTTTGAACTATTGAACGCTTTGGACAGGGACGTAGAGATCATTGTCAAGCCCAAGACCAAGGAAGAAAAGATCGCCTCAACGCACGTTTTGCTGGCTACTTCTATATAGATGATGAGCAAGTTAACACAAAAAGAACAAAATTTACTGGCATCGGTCGAGGCTGGGGAATGGAAGGGTAAATAATGGCAAAGACAACGAAAAAGAAAATAAAGAAAAAAACAAACGTTGATATTTGGCTTAAGCGGGAAGATCCTGATATACGCAAAGCCTTAGAAAATGCCTCGAGTTATTTTGATAAGAATGATCTTTTGACAGTCAATACCCTTGAGGCGCTTTATGGCCAAGAGAGCAGTTTTGGGGTTTTAAAAAGAGAAAGAGGTATGGATGGCGCCGCTGGACATTTCCATTTTCAACGGGATACAGCGGAACGGTATCATTTAATTGTTTCCAATGATGATCATCCGGTTTTTATATGCGATTGATCTTAATTCTATTTTTATTGGCAGGAGCTGGATTTTTATGTGGATGCGCCGCAGACAGACGGCAGGCTGCTGAAATCTTTGGGAATATGACATATTATGTAGGAAATGAGCATTTTGCTGAACCTGCAACACTGAGGGAGTGTGCATATTTTTCTCCTTTTCTTAAGGTGTATTATGAGAACAAGTTTGTATATGGGGATTTTAATCATGATGGGTTAAAGGATGCAGCGGTCATAACAGTTGAGAATACCGGTGGTAATGCGGATTGGTACATTTTAAACTTTTTGATAAACGACGGAAAGACCTTTATTCATAAGGCAAGGCGCGAATTAGATGATAGGGCTATTATTAGGGGTATTGGGCAAGAAGAAGGTAAGGTCTACATTGATATGTACATTCATCAAGAGGGCGATTGCAGAGGCGGTCCAACAAAACATGTAAAGAATGTATATGAATATACAGGGCCGGATACCTTTGGTTTAGAAAAAGAAATGTGGAAAAACGACCCAAGTTTTTATAAACCTAAAAATGGGTTTGTTCCCGATGAGACAACAGCCATTAAGATCGCTGAAGCAATTTTAACCGCAGTTTACGGAGAACAAAAAGTTAATGAACAAAGACCTTTTAGTGCCGACTCTTTCATGGATATCTGGACTGTACGAGGATCGTCGAAGTGTTCTGGCGTTAAGCAATGCAGCAACAAAGGATTGATAATTGGTATCCAACAGGCAGATGGAAAGATTTTATCAATCAGTCATGAGAATTAATGTATCACACGTAATTTCAAAAAAACGGTTCAGGCTCGGGTTTTACATGATCGGAATTCCGGGGACACCCACCGTAACCTGAATTAAAATTTTTTATGGACGATCGTTCAGTTTTTCATCTCATTTCCGATGTGACGCATGAAGAGGGAGTGTCGTGTGTCTTGATCGGCGGTTTTGCCGTCAATCATTACAGGGTGACCCGCCAAACAGCCGACGTGGATTTTTTGATCACCAAGGAAGATTTTGATAAGATATTGGGTCTTTTGGAAAAAGCGGGGTATAAAAAGGCCTTATCGCAGGAAAATTTTGTCCAACTCCACAGCAGCCATTTATCGCTTTTGGATGTTGATTTCATGTTTGTCGATCAGGAAACGCTTAAAAAGATCATGAAGGAGGGAGAGCGGTTTAAGATCGTCGGCCA
>JACPXN010000124.1 GCA_016196515.1 Candidatus Omnitrophota bacterium
ACGTTCATCCCTTTAAAGGTGGACACCGCGGGCATCATCGCCATCATTTTCGCGCAATCCGTCATTCTTTTTCCGGCGACGATCGCGAGTTTCTGGCCCCAAGGCCCCTTGCAGCACGCGATGACGTGGATTTCGCGCGGGTACGCGAGCTATTACGCCCTCTACGCGTTTTTGATCGTGTTCTTCTGTTATTTTTACACGGCCATTGTTTTTAACCCCGTGGATGTTTCGGAAAATTTAAAGAAACACGGAGGGTTTGTTCCCGGCATACGTCCGGGCAAGGAAACCGCGGACCATCTGGATTATGTCCTGACGCGCGTCACCTTGGTCGGCGCTCTTTTTATTTGCTGTATCGCCGTCATGCCGGACGCCATCATGGCCTCGTTCAAAGTGCCGTATCTGGTGGCCTCGTTCTTCGGGGGCACGGGGGTCCTCATCACCGTCGGAGTCATGCTCGACACCATGAAGCAGATCGAATCGCATCTGCAGATGCACCATTACGAGGGTTTCATGAAAACGGGACAGCTCCGGGGACGGCGATGAGGATCGTGCTTCTGGGCCCTCCGGGCGCGGGCAAAGGTTCTTTGGCAGGGCTCATCAGGGGCATGACGGGCATCGCACACATCTCCACCGGCGACATGCTCCGCGAGGAGATGAAAAAGGCCTCGCCGCTGGGCAAGGAGATCAGGGGATTCGTTGAAAAAGGCGCCCTGGTCCCCGATGACGTGGTCACGCGGCTGGTGGAAGAAAAAGTGAGCCATGACCCGGGCCTGGACAAAGGGTACATGCTCGACGGATTTCCCCGCACGGTCAAGCAGGCCCAAGACCTGGACGCGATGCTAACACGGGCCAAAAAACCTTTAGATTTTGCTCTTTACATGCGGGCTGACCCGGACGTCATCCTCACACGGCTGACGGGCCGGCGGGTGTGCAAGGCCTGCGGCGCTCTTTACCATTTGAAGAATAAACCGCCCAAGACGCAGGATGTATGCGACCTTTGCGGCGGACAAGTCACTCGGCGTTCCGACGATCATGAGGACACCATCCGCAGGCGCATGGACGTCTACGCCATCAGCACAAAACCCATTATCGATTATTACGCCAGGCAGAAAAAGTTAAAAGAGGTCGACGGCAACGCTAAAACAACGGATGTGCGCAACCATTTGATCAGCCTGCTCAATGACGACAAATCAGATCAGGATCAAAAGCCCCGGCGAGATTGACATTTTACGCAAAGCTGGTAAAATTTTGTCTTCCATTATTGGGGAATTGAAAGGCTCTTTAACAGTGGGAATGACGACCAGGGCCATTGACGCCAGGGCCGAAGCGCTGGCCAAGAAACACAACGTGCTGCCGGCGTTCAAGGGCTATCGCGGCTTCCCCGCGTCGACCTGCATTTCGGTCAATGAAGGGGTCGTGCACGGCATCCCCGGCGGGTATGTCCTGAAAGAGGGGGACATTGTCAGCCTCGATATGGGCATCATCCACGACGATTATTATTCAGACACGGCCGTGACGGTTGCCATCGGCTGTGTCGCCCCCGAGATCCGGCGCCTGCTGGACGTGGCCCAAGCGTCGTTGTATAAGGGCATTGAACAGGCGCGCGCGGACAACCGGCTCTCTGATATTTCTTTTGCCGTGCAAAGTTACGTCCAACTGCACGGATTTTCGGTGGTGCGGGATTTTGTCGGGCACGGCATCGGCAGGCAATTGCACGAAGACCCGGAAGTTCCCAATTACGGCCCGCCGCACCAGGGGGCTGTTTTGAAACCGGGCATGGTGCTGGCCATAGAGCCCATGGTCAACATGGGGACGTACCGGACAAAGATATTGAAAGACGGCTGGACCGTGGTGACCGAGGACGGCAAACCGTCCGCGCATTTCGAGCATTGCGTTGTCATCACACAGCAAGGACCTGAAATACTGACAAAGTGGTAATCCCGCCGTTGGCGGGATAAATTCGGTCATACAATTTACGTTCACTGCGTTCCGTAAATTGTGACCTCATTTATGGCCAAAGAAGACCTTATTGAAGTCGAAGGAGTTGTGGGAGAGGCGCTTCCCAACGCCATGTTCCGTGTGGTCCTGGACAACGGCCATAAGGTCCTGGCGCATGTTTCGGGAAAGATCCGCATGAATTTCATCCGGATCTTGCCCGGCGATAAAGTGAAGGTGGAACTTTCCCCGTACGACTTGAGCCGGGGACGGATCACGTTCAGATTGAAATGAGGAATAAAAAATGAAGGTCAAATCATCCGTGAAACGGATTTGCGGTCATTGCAAGATCGTCCGCCGCAAGAGGGTCGTGCGGGTCATCTGTATCAACCCCAAACATAAGCAAAGACAAGGATAACAGCGTATGCCGAGAATTTTAGGGATCGACCTTCCCAAGGAAAAGCGCATTGAGGCCGCCCTTCCTTATCTCTACGGGATCGGGCCGACCCGTTCCAAAAATATTTTGACGCAAGCGCAGGTCAGTGTGGATAAGCGCGCCAAGGATCTGACCGAAGAGGAGATCGCGCGGATCACCACCATCATCCAGAAAGGTTTTGTCGTCGAAGGTGATTTGCGCAGGGAGAACAACGAGAACATACGCCGGCACATGGAAATGGGGTCTTACCGCGGGTTGCGCCACCGCAAGGGTCTGCCTGTGCGCGGTCAGCGCACCAAGACCAATGCCCGCACCCGCAAGGGCAAAAAGCAGATCACGGGACATATCATCCAGAAGGCGGAGGCCCCGGCCGCCAAAAAGCCAAATAAGGAATAAACATTCATGGCCACAAAACCCGAACAACCCGAACAACCCCAGCAACAGCAACAGCGGCCCCTTGTCAAGAAGGCCGCCAAGGCCCGCAAGAAATCCCTCAAAGGGATCACCAGCGGCATTGCCACCATCCAGGCGACGTTCAACAACACCATCATCACCATCAGCGATAAGCAGGGCAATGCCATCGTTTGGGCGACGCCGGGCTTAGTCGGTTTCCATGGCTCCAAGAAAAGCACGCCGTTCGCGGCACAGATCGCGGCCACCGATGCCGCCCGCCGGGCCAAGGAATTGGGCTTGATGAGCGTGGATGTTTTTGTCAGAGGACCCGGTTCAGGCCGCGAGTCCGCGATCCGCGCGCTGGCAGGGGCGGGTTTGATGGTGACGTCCATCAAGGACGTGACGCCCATCCCGCATAACGGATGCCGTCAGCGCAAGAAGCGCCGGGTTTAAACAGAGAGGAAAATTCGATTTATGGGACGCGATTTAGGACCAGATTGCCGTTTGTGCCGCAGGGAAGGCGAGAAACTTTTTTTGAAAGGCGCACGTTGCTACACGCATAAATGCGCTATATCTCGTCGGGAATATGCCCCGGGCCAGCATGGTTTAAGGAGGACCAAACTGTCGAATTTCGGCGTCCAGTTGCGCGAAAAACAGAAGGTCAAGCGCATGTACGGTGTGCTTGAAAAACAGTTCAGGAATTATTTTCTCAAGGCGGTGGGCACCAAGGGTGTTACCGGTACCATGCTTTTGCAATTTTTGGAACGCCGTTTGGACAGCGTGGTGTTCAGCTTGGGGTTCGCCAAGTCCCGCACGGATGCCCGCCAAATCGTCAGCCATAATCACGTGGCCGTCAACGGACGCCGCGTGAACATCGCCTCTTTTCTGGTCAGGCCCAATGACGTTGTTGAGATCAAGACCGACGCCAAAACGGTCAATGCCATCAAGGCCAATGTCGAGGTGACCAAGGAGCGCAAGGTCCCCGGCTGGCTTGAGGCCAACACGGCAAATTTGAAGGCCAAGGTCCTGCGCGTCCC
This sequence comes from Candidatus Omnitrophota bacterium, assembly GCA_016196515.1. Taxonomy (GTDB): domain Bacteria; phylum Omnitrophota; class Gorgyraeia; order Zapsychrales; family Fredricksoniimonadaceae; genus JACPXN01. The sequence goes on from JACPXN010000124.1 coordinate 3,802, forward strand.
GATGCGCGAGGACATTGGTCTTCCCATCAACGAGCAGTTGATCGTCGAGCTTTATTCAAGGTAAATCACGGAGGATAAGACAATGGGCGTTAAGTGGCGTGATTTTCAGATGCCGAAACGTTTGGACTGCGAAGAGTCCGGCTATACCAATATTTATGGAAAGTTCATTGCCGAGCCATTCGAGCGCGGCTATGGCGTGACCCTGGGCAATTCCCTGCGCCGTATTCTGTTGTCCTCCATCGAAGGCAGCGCGGTTGTGTCCATCCGCATTGAGGGCGTGTCGCATGAGTTTTCCACCATGCCCGGCGTCCTGGAGTCGGTGACCGAGATCGTTCTGAACGTCAAGGGACTCATCGTGCGTTCGCATTCCAAGGCCCCCAAGACGGTTTATGTCAAGGCCAATAAAAAAGGCGAGATCAGGGCCAAGGACATCATCTTTGACGAGGTCATCGAGCTTTTGAATCCCGACCATCACATCGCGACACTGACCCAGGACATTCCTTTTAACATGGAACTGGAGATCGCCCGCGGCCGCGGTTATGTTCCGGCGGACCAGAACAAAAAAGAAGGCGCACCCTTGGGCACCATCGCGGTGGATTCCATTTTTACTCCCATCGTAAAGGTGAATTTCACCGTCGAGAATACCCGCGTGGGACAGCGCACCGATTATGACCGCCTGCTGTTGGAAATTTTCACCAACGGGGCCATCAATCCCAAAGAGGCGCTTTTGTACGGGGCCAACATCCTGCAGCGGCATTTGGACGTGTTTGTCGCCTATGGTCAATTGCCTGAAGAGGAAGTGGAAGAGGAGGAAGTTTCCGTCGAGGAAGAGGCCTTGTATACCAAGCTGCGCCTTCCCATCTCCGAGCTGGAACTGTCCGTGCGTTCTTCCAACTGCCTTAAGGACGCCAATATCAAGACCATCGGGGACTTGGTCAAACGCCAGGAAGCCGAACTTTTGGAATTCCGCAATTTCGGCAAGAAATCGCTGACCGAGATCGCCGAATTGCTCAAAGGCATGGGTCTTTCCTTGGGTATGAAGGTTGATTCCAAAAAATTGAAAGCAAAGACGACGTAGGGGTTTGATTCATCAAACCCGCAGGGAGTATTTATGAGACACGGGAAAGCAGGCAACCGTTTGAGCCGTAATCAAGGTTTGCGTAAGGCCACCTTGCGCGACATGGCCAAGGCCACGCTGGTCCAGGAGCGCATCTGCACCACGGCCGCCAAGGCCAAGGAGGCCAGAAAACTCATCGACCGGCTGATCACACTGGGCAAGAGGGACACGCTGGCCGCCCGCCGCCGGGCGTTCGCCATCCTCTGCGACCACGGCCTGGTTTCCCGGCTTTTTAAAGAGACGTCCCCGCGTTTCAAAGATCGTCCGGGCGGATACACCCGCATTATTCCTTTTCATCAACGCGCCGGTGATCATGCCCGGCTGGTATTCCTGGAACTGACGGAAAAAACCCGCATGATCATCAGCAATCAGAAAAGATCCAAAGCCAAGGAAGAAACCCCGCCATCGGCGGGGCCGGATGCCCAGACCAAAGCCGCTGTCAAAGAACCGGCCAAAACTCAGCCAGAGCAAGGCCATTCCAAGGTGGAGATCAAGGGCGCGGTTCCGCACGCTCCCAAACCCACCGGGATCAGGAAATTTTTCCAGCGCAAA
>JACPXN010000125.1 GCA_016196515.1 Candidatus Omnitrophota bacterium
CCCTTAAGGCCGCGGCCCGGAGCTTTTCACTCACAATCTCTTTTAAGGATAAACAATTAACCCTGCCTCCATCAAATAACGGTTCTCCGGTAAAGGGATGCAGAAAATGATGTTGGACTTGGCGTTTCTCTATCGCGTGGATCGGATTATACCTGAGGCCGATTTCAAATTTAATTTTTGCTTCGACCTGGCGTAAAGCCGATTGATAAACGAAATAATATACATACTGCCTGGATTCGTTGCGCCCGGGATTGCCAGAGTCATCAATCTTTATGTCTAATGGCTCCACAAACTTCTTTATATTGTCCTTCACCGACTGGATACACTTGCGCCGCTCGCCGCGCGTCGCTTCGTACCGCGGGAGCTTCATGCTAAAATCAAGATCTTCGCTCAAACGATAATACGCGTAATAAATCTTATTTAAGCATGTCCCTCCTTTGAAAATCAGGTCTCCTGAAAGCTCGTGCACCCCGGAAAGGATCAACGTTAAATAGTAATCTTTTTCCAATAGAGGCAATAAAAACTCTTTCTTCCTAGACGCCCTTTCAAGGGTCTTTATAAATTCTTCTTTATTTTTGTGGATCATTAACAATGACTCTCCATTTTTTGTTGAGCGTTCCTTTGCGCGATCCAGTCAGCGAACTCAGCGCGGTTTTTGCCACGCTTTTGATAAGCGGACTAAGGGTGGTTTCGGCAATCCTCAAGTCATCAAGGATCAAGCCGATGCGTTTTCTGGTCGTGATATTTGGAAAGCGTGCGGCGCATTGAATGAGCTTCTTGACATCACATTTCTTTTCTTCAACAACTTGTTTGAAGATCTGGACGGCACTATCAATGCCGCCGACCGGCTTGTTAAAATAGAGAAGATCGATGAGCGTCCTCTCTTTAGAGCTGACGAGGGCATCCGTATTTTTCACTTTAATAATTTCCTGGCCATAGATGCGGCTTTCCGGAATTCTTATGAACTTATAGGAAATACCGCAAATGATTCTTTCCATACGTAAGGTTGTATTAAGAACATATACGGTCTGAAAAAGTTGCTCCGAAAAACCGTAGTAATTAAACATGGTTGAGTAACCAACATAATAATTCTTTTTTGGGAAAAAAAGCGGAGGAATAAGCAGTTCATCAATCCCTGTCCCTTCCGGGCCGGCTTCAAGCGGGGAAAAGGCATAGACGCCGCGCTTGATGGGGTTCAGTATTTTTTTCCTTTTGAGCCTGAAAACAACTTGTTTTCTATCCTCTGGGGCGAGTTTAAATAATTGATCGAGATCCTCTGCAGTGACGATCAACTTTTTCTCGTATGTTAAGCGAGCGACGATATTGGTCTCAATCGGGCCTAAAGTTTTTGATGTATTTTTAAGTATCATAGGTTACCTATGGAATAACTTTCATATACTTTATTTACATTATCAATTTATCATATCTTCTCCCTTTGTCAATAAAAAATAAGCTGCGGCTCGCCCAATGTAGCGAAAGCCCCATATGGGGGTATATTTCTATTTTTACATTTATGCCCTATGGGTAGTTTTTCTTGAAGTGGAAATAAGATGATGCGATATTCGTGTGTCGAGGATCGCGCTTGCCGCAAGCGGACATGTGGTATATACTTTCACCATGCGTGACACCCATCATCGGCACGGCCAATCCTTGATCGAATATTCCTTCATCGTCCTTTTGGTCATCCTGGGGATCGTGGTCATGGGCCCCTATGTCCTTCGCTCCATCAACGCCCATTTCAAAATATGGGATGAAGAGATCCAGGACTCCCAGAACGAACGCATCGTCGACCCCGGCGCTTTAAGCATCCCTGGCGGAAACTAAATTCTTCCGAAAGAACAGCTCGACGATGACACCGGCAGCCATGCCCACGATAAAACCGTAAGGCAAAGCGCAGGCCATCAACCCCACCATACAAGCGACCCACAAACCGGCCCTGTCCGACGAGAGGTCCCGTATGAGCATCATCAACGATAAGGCCTCGACGAACAAGATCGCCGCCAGGACAGGCATGGGGAATATCTGGACCACCTGGGCGAAGGCCCGGCTGAAAAACAGCCCCAACAGCAGATACATCCCGCCGTAGATGAGAAGCGACCCGCCGGTGCGCGCGCCGAACGTGTAATGGCCCATCATCCCCCCTGAACCGTGGCAGACGGGCACGCCGCCAAACAAAGGGCTCACGATGTTCATGAGCGTGTAGGTCCAGCCGATCTTGTTGATGGTCAGCGGCCGTTCGGGAAAAAGATCTTCGTTGAGCTGACGCGTGGCTAAAATGGAATTGCCCAAAGACAAGGGAATTTGCGGCAAAGCCAAAAGAATAAAGCCTGTTCCCACCGCACCCCACCCCGGCATGCGCAGGGCGGGCCAATGAAATCCGAAAGCGCTGGTCAGGCCTGCCTGTCCGGTAGGCAGGCCCGCGGCGTTTATTTTAAATGTAAACGCATACACCAACCCCAAAAGAATGGCGGCGAGCGCCGCCGGAAACCGCCTGTTCTTTAAAAGCACCAGGATGAGAACGAAGATACATCCGCCCCAAACGTATCCGACAACACCGTCGCGGGGCAGATAATCCTTCAGGGCCAAAAGGGCCAGATTGATCCCGAGCCCCAGTTGAACGCCGCGCACGACGGACTTTGGAATGTGGCGGGCCAGCCAGGACAAAGACCCGCTGACGGTCAGGGCCAGCATGACCAGGGCAATGGCCAGGCCTGCGCCATAAATGGTGTCCGCGGATAATTTCTGGGTGATGACAAGGACGGCAACGGCTTTCAGGGGCTGGACAGGCATGGGCCGGCGGTAAATGATGCCGGTCATCACCTGCATAACGCCATAGACGGTCAGTACGCAGGCCGGGTCAAGGCCGGAGGCCAGGACCATGCCGACCAAAAGCGGAAAATCCGTGCCTATGTCCCCAAAGGCGCCGGACCATTCATTGCGGTTAAACTTCATCCCTTAACTTCTGTATTCAGCGAACAGATCGGTGCTCAGATAACGCTCACCGGTGGATGGGACAACGGTCACAATGAGTTTGCCTTTATTCTCCGGGCGGCTCGCCACCTTGATGGCCGCGCTGACATTGGCGCCGGAGGATATGCCGCATAATATTCCCTCTTCGCGGATCAGGCGTTTGGCCATGGCAAAGGATTCCTCATTGGTCACCGGGATGACCTCATCAACGAGCTTCATGTCCATGATGCTGGGAATAAACCCCGCGCCGATCCCCTGGATTTTATGGGGGCCGGGCTGGCCGCCGGAAAGGACCGGAGATGTTACCGGCTCTACGGCGATGGCCTTAAAAGACGGCTTGCGGGGCTTGATGACCTGCGCGACACCGGTGATGGTCCCGCCGGTGCCAACACCCGCGACCAGAAAATCCGCTTTCCCGTCGGTATCGCGCCAGATCTCCTCGGCGGTGGTCAGACGGTGGATCTCCACGTTGGCCGGATTGTCGAACTGCTGGGGCATGAAATACTTGGGATCCGAATCATGAAGCTCCTTGGCTTTCCTGATCGCCCCTTTCATGCCTTCCGCGCCCGGGGTCAAAATAAGTTCAGCACCCATCGCCTTTAAAAGCGCGCGGCGTTCCAGGCTCATGGTCTCGGGCATGGTCAAAACGAGTTTATACCCTTTGACCGCGCAAACGAACGCAAGGGCTATGCCGGTATTGCCGGAGGTCGGCTCGATGATCACCGTGTCCTTTTTGATCTTTCCCTTTTTCTCGGCATCGCGGATCATGTTATACCCGATGCGGTCCTTGACCGAACTTAAGGGATTGTAAAATTCCAGTTTTACCACGACCGTGGCCTGGCAGCCCCGGGTGACCTTGTTGAGGCGCACCAGGGGCGTATTACCGACCAATTCGATAATGTCATTTGCGATTTTCATGCCGTTCTCCTTGTCTGTATTTTTTCAAATAAACCATCATCAGCGTGATCGAAGCCGGGGTAACGCCCGAAATGCGGTTGGCCTGGCCCAGCGTCGCCGGGGTAAAACGTTTGAATTTCTCGCGGACCTCTTTGGACAGGCCCGGCACCGCCTCGAAATCAAACCCGTCAGGAATGCGGATGTGTTCGATGTGGCGGAACTTCTCAACTTCTTTCATCTGACGGTGGATGAACCCTTCGTATTTAATGGAATACTCGACCTGGGACGCGGTTGAGGCGCTGCAATCCTTCAAACTGTCATCATAGGTCCTGATCGTGTCGTAAGTGACTTCCGGCCTTTTGAGCAGATCGTATAAACTCTTGCCGTCGCGTTTGACCTGCCGCAGGCGCATGATCTGGCGCTCGATCGTTTCATACTTTTCCAAAACCCGGCCATATTCAGCGTCGGACAAAAGCCCGAAGTCGCGGCCGTATTGGACCAAACGGATGTCGGCATTATCTTCACGCACGATCAGCCGGTACTCCACGCGCGAGGTGAACATGCGGTACGGTTCCTCGGTGCCCTTGGTCACAAGATCGTCGATGAGGACCCCGATATAGGACTCATGACGGCCGAGGACGAACGGCTCTTGTGCCTGGACCTGCAAAGCAGCGTTGATGCCGGCCATGAGCCCCTGGGCGCCGGCCTCCTCATAACCCGTGGTGCCGTTGATCTGTCCCGCCAGAAACAGACCCTTCACCTTCTTGGTCTCCAGCGTGGCTTTCAATTCCGTCGCCGGGATAACGCCGTGCTCGATCGAATATCCGGGACGGACCATGACCGCCCTCTCCAAACCGGGAATGGAATGCACCATTTGTTCCTGCACACCGGCAGGCAAGCCCGTCGAGATACCGTTGGGATAATACTCGGACGTGTCCAGGCCCTCGGGTTCCAAAAAAACGTGATGACTGTCCTTGTCTGCGAATTTTTTTAACTTGTCCTCGATGGACGGGCAATAACGCACGCCCGTGGCCCGGATCTGGCCGGAATACATGGGCGACAAATGAAAATTCGCGCGGATGATCTCATGCGTCCGGGGTGTCGTGCGCGTGATATGGCACGGCAAAAGTTTTTGCGTCTTGGGGATCCGGGGCGTGCGGAATGAAAAGGGAGTTGGGGGATGATCGGAATCCTGGCGGACGAGATTGGAAAAATCAATGGTGCGCCCGTCAAGACGCGGCGGTGTTCCGGTCTTGAACATCATGACTTCAAACCCCAGGTCCCGGATAGAATCCGCCAGCCGGTTGGACGCCTCTTCCCCGACGCGCCCGCCGGGTGTTATCCGGGGGCCGACGTGGATGCGGCCGTTGAGAAAAGTCCCGGTCGTGATGACAAGGGTTTTGGTTTCGATGACACTGCCGTCCGCGGTCTTGATGCCCGTGATCCTCCCGTGGCGCACGATCAGCTCTTCGACCTTGTCTTCTTTAATGGAAAGGTTGGGCGCACGGGCGACCGCATTTTGCATGTACAGCCGGTACTGTTTGCGGTCCGACTGGCAGCGGGAAGAACGCACGGCCTGTCCCTTGGAAGCGTTCAATTGACGGAACTGGATGCCGGTGCGGTCAGCGGCCAGGCCCATTTCCCCGCCCAAAGCGTCGATCTCCTTGACCAACTGGCCTTTACCCACCCCGCCGATGGCCGGATTGCAGCTCATCTGGCCGATCGTAGAAAAAGAAAACGTCACCATGAGAGTTTTGACCCCCATGCGGCCGCAGGCCAAAGCGGCTTCAATACCGGCATGACCTCCGCCGATGACAATGCAATCAAATTGGGTCATAGGATTTGCTGTAGGGGTTCGATTTATCGAACCCGCCGGGCGCGATAAATCGCGCCCCTACAGTAGTGTTTGAATTTACAAGAAAACAACGGGATTGTCAACTTTTATGAAGAAGGCGCACCGCAGGATTCACGCACGATGAGTTCGGGGGCCAGGACCTTGCGGACAAGGCCTGCCTGGCCGGCAGGCAGGCCTTCCTGCTTGCCCTGCATGATGTCGTAGAGGACCTCGACGGCCTCTTGCCCCATGGCAAACAGCGGCTGTTTGATGGTCGTCAGCGAAACCGGGCCGAAAAGGCCGGCTGGGTTGTCATCGAAACCGACAACGGAAATGTCTTCGGGGACCTTGATGCCGTGTTCCATGGCCACGGAGATGATCTCAAGGGCCATATCGTCGCTGGCGGCGAAAACGGCCGTGGGAGGATGATCCAGGGCAAAAAAACGTTCGCCGGCCGTGCGGGCCGAACGGCGGGAATAATCGCCTTTAAAAACATATTTCGGATCGAACGCAATGTCCTTTTTCATCAGGGCCTTCTGGAAGCCCTCCAAACGGTCAATGCCCGCCTGGGTCTGGATATTACCCGTCACGGTCGCGATGCGCTTATGCCCCAGACTGATGAGGTATTCCGCGGCCATGGCCCCGCCCTTGACGTTGTCCACCGCGATGTAACTGACATCCAGGTCCTTGACCATGTGGTTGATAACCAGGCACGGGATCCCCTGGGACAGGGCCTCCTCGACCTGGGAACGGTTCTCAATGATGTCGGCGAAGATGAGGCCGCCGGCATAATTGGATTTTAAGGGATTGTGCCCGTCGGTGATGTGGAAGATGAGATCGAGGCGCAGAGTCTCGCAGCCGTGGCCGATGCCGCGCATGAGTTCGACGGCGTAAAAGGAATGGAAAATGCCGGGAAATCCCGGGATGACAAACCCCACCGCGGTGTTGGCCCCACCCTTGGCCAAACGCTGGGCCGTCGGATTCGGTTTGAATTTCAGGGAAACAATGGCTTCCTGGACGCGCGCGGCGATGTCTTTGTTGACGGTGGGAAATTTATTCAGGACGCGGGAAACCGTGGTGATGGAAACCTTCGCGCGGCGGGCTACGTCCACAATGCTGATCTTTTTAGGATTAGCGGACAATGTCTCCGACCTTCAACTGCACGGACTTATTCTTGATGTCCGCGGCCGAAATGTCTTTGCGGACCTGAATGACTTCCAGGGAGGCGATGTCATTACCGCCGCGATACACTTTCAATGCCTGTCCGACCCGGCTGCCGTCGGCCTCACCAAGGTCAACAATGACAAAATTATTGGTCTCATTAATGCTGATGATGGCGTGTTGTTTTTCCTTGGGGGCGGCCGCGGGGGGGCCCGCCGGAGCGGCATTGACGATGATCGCAGGCAATTCCACTTCGGTCGGCGAAGATTTTACGGGAAGGTCGGTGATCTTCTGGTCAAGGTTCTGTTTGATCTGCCAGATCTCGTCGATGCGGCTCTGGATGACGCTTTCCGTCTGGGTGAGCTTTTTGCCCATTTTATCTTTGTCTTCGCCGAGGCGCGTGAGATTTCTTTCCAAAGTCACCTTGGTTGCCGTCAATTGTTTGATCTGGTCCTGCAATTGCCGGTTCTCATCTTTTAATTTATCGGCGCGATCATTGGTCATCTTCTGGTCATTGCGGGCGCGGGCCACCTCGACGGAAAGGTTGTTGGCGAGGTCCTCGCCGTATTTGATCTTGCGGACGATCTCTTCTTTTTCATTTTGAATGGTCTTGATCTCCAGCTGCATGTCGGAATTCCGCTTCTTTAAGTCCACGATCTCCAGGACGCTCTGGTCGAGGTCGGACTTGACCTTCTCCAGTTCCAGCTGCAGCACGGCCTTTTCCTTAAGGACCTGCGCCCAGTAACCTTCCCCCTGTCCCGCCGTTGGCGGGACGGGGGCCGGCTCGCGTTCTTTATAGACGATCTTTTCGGGCTGGTTGCGCAATTTTTTCATCAACTCGTCGCGCTCGCGGCGGGTGGTCTCCAGGCGGTTTTTCCAATCGTCGCGCTCGCGGGCGACCTGTGCCATCTGCCCGTCGACGGCGTCATACTTGGATTTGAGCTCATCATACATGCCCTGGACTTCGGCCTTCTCCTTGTCCTTCTGCGCGATGCGGTCGTTCATGACCTTGCTGTCGTCCTGCAATTTCTTGGTTTTGGCCAATAACGCACTTTCTTTGTTCTGGTATTCGGTCAGCTGGGCCTGCAGGTTCTGGTTCTGTTGCTCCAGGGTCCTTTTCTGGGCAAAAATAGCGACGGAGATCACGGCGAGGACAAGCAATAGAACGGCAAGCAAAATGATACCGCGGCGAACGGCCTGGGACATAAATCATCTCCTTAAAATTTATACGGTCACTAAAGAATATAACAAATGTCCAAGCCCAAGACAAGGAATTTTACGTTTTTTTAATGAGCACATAACTTACGGCACGCAGTGACGTAAGTTATACGTGCGAATTAACCCCGCAGCTTTTTTGCGGGGTCAATTTTATGATTATTCGAATCGGATATTGTCGAGGAAAAAGGTGCAGGGTCCGGGGTTGGCGTCCACGCTGGCGATCCACGCGAAACCGCCGATGATGGAAGATAAGTCCTTGCCGCGCAAATCGATAGAATATTCCCGCCATTCTTTGGAGAGGATGACCGGGCCAATGGAGGCGGAGTCGGTATCGGGGAATTCGCGGTTCGCGCCGACACCGCCGACCTTGAACTCGGCGATCTCTTCCCCGCCCTTTTCCCCTTTGGCCCAGAACACGAGTTTCCTGGCCCCGTTGAGGTTATACCCGCCTTTGCGCTCGCCCCAATTGTCGGCCGGATTGAGCCAATACACCCCGGCCCAGCGCCGGCTTTTGGCCGAACAGGCCGTGTCATAAACAACCTTGAGACAACTCTTGCCCTCGGCGCAATTTTGGGTATACGCGTCATCCTGCTTGATGCATTCGCCGGTCGGCATGTAGCCGGAAGGAATGTAGCGGTTGGGAAAAGCGCTGTCGCGATAAACGACAAAAGGGGCAAAAACAGCGGCGTCGTCCCGGGCATAAGCAACATGGCCCAAGCCGACGCCGGTCAATACAGCTAAAACAAAAACCTTAAACATTATCCAATTCACTCAACTTCTGCTGCGCGACTTCAGCGGGTTTCCAGAACCAGCCGGCCGGGTCCCAGCACTGGGCATAAAAATACTCATTGATGACCTTTTTGTAACTTTCGGCGGCTTCCTTTTTCTTGCCGGCGTTACGGTAGGCCTCGCCCTGGATGAACAAGGCGGTTCCGACGTCGTTGAGCGCCCAGTAACTGAAGGTTTTCTC
>JACPXN010000122.1 GCA_016196515.1 Candidatus Omnitrophota bacterium
AAGTCCTTTGCCGAGAAGACCGTGCTGGAATTCCAGCCCGGCCTCACCGCCATCGTCGGTCCCAACGGCTGCGGCAAAAGCAATGTCTTCGACGCTGTCCGCTGGGTCTTAGGCGAACAGAGCGTCAGGGAATTGCGCGGCTCGTCCATGGAGGACGTGATCTTCAACGGCACCGACAGCAAGCTCCCTCTGGGGTTCGCCGAAGTCAGTCTGACCTTTTCCAACGAAAAGAAGATCCTTCCCATTGAATACGACGAGGTCACCGTCACCCGTCGTTTGTTCCGTTCCGGGGAAAGCGAATACCTTATCAACAAGAATGTTTGCCGCCTCAAAGACATCGTCGAGCTTTTTTTGGGCACCGGTGTCGGGGCGGAAGCGTATTCTTTGATCCAGCAGGGCAAGGTGGACTTGATCGTCAGCGCCAAGCCCGAAGACCGCCGTCAGATCTTTGACGAGGCAGCGGGCATCACCAAATATAAAGCCAAGAAAAAAGAGGCGATCGGCAAGCTCAAGGAAACCGAAGACAATCTTTTGCGCATCAATGACATTGTCGTTGAGGTCAAACGCCAGATCGGCTCCATCGAGCGCCAGGCCAAGAAAGCCCAGCGTTATAAGGAAGATTTCGAGCGTTTGAAAAATTTTGAGGTCTTGATCGCCCATCGTCAAATGGCCCGGTTTGACGCGGACATGCAGGAATTGACGGCCCAAAGCGGGGCCCTGCAGGCCAAGGAAGGCTCTTTGGCCGCCGAACTGGAGGAAGCCAGCCGCCGTCTTGACCATGAAACAGCCCTCGTCGAAGAAATAGACGGGTCCATCAATGCCGTCAAGGCCAGGCAGATGCGTCTGGAGAACGACAAGGACAGTTTCCGCCGTCAAATTGTTTTAAACGAAGAACGCCTGGCGGACCTGGATACGGTCTGTGTTCGCCTTGAGGAGGACAAAGCCGCGGCTTTGGCCCGTTGCAGTACAAACCAGGGTAAAATTGAAGAGATCCGTTTGGCCTTAGCCCAATTGTCTGAAAATTTGGCCGCGGTGCAGGTCCGGCTGCAGGCCAAGAAGGACGCGCTGGCCGTCATCGTGCACGCCATCGGCGAGGCGAAATTTTCCATCCAGAATTACGAGAACGAACAATTCCATTTGAATGCCCAGCAGGCGCGCATCAAAAATCAATTGACCGACAACATGAAACGCGTCACGGAATGCCTGGCGCGCAAGGACCGTTTGGAACATGAAAATAATAAGGTCATCGGCGAGCGCGCGCAGGTCAGCCAAAAGGCCGAGGCGCTTGACGCGGCCATGGCCAGGTCGCGGTCCATTTTGTCCTCCCTGTGGGCGGACCTGGAAGGCAAACGCGCGCGTTGGACCCAACTGAAATCGTCGCTGGCCGTGCAGGAGACGGCGGCGGACGATCTGGAAAAGAAGAAACTCTTTTTATTGTCCCAAAAAGATTTCGTCGCCAAGATGCAAGCGCAGTATCAGGACACCCCCGACCCGGTGGTCGAGGGTAAATTCATTTCTTGTGTCCGTCCCCATGAACAGCAGACCGGCATCATCGGCAAGATCAAGAACATCCGGATCATTGCCGGCGAAGGCGGCCGCGAACTCTATGAGATCACCTGCGAAACCAAATATGTTGAACTCGATTTGCGGCATATGGACGAGCGCATCACCATCCTTGACGCCCAATGGACCCAGGCGCTTGAGGCCAAAGCGCAAACAGCCGCAGCCATTGACGTGGGCAATACCGAAACAGACGCGGACCTTAAGCATATCCAGGAGGAGGAAAAAGGATTTTCCGTCCTGGAAGCGCAGAAAAACAACATTGAGCAGGAAAGCGGAAAGATCGCCGGTGAATTGGACCTGATCGTCACGGAATCGGCCCAGGTGGAAACGGACTTGGGCCGATTAAGGGCCCAGGAAAGCGAATTGTCCCAGACGCTTGAGGGCATTACCGGACAGATCCGGCGCTGCCAGGACGATGTCAAGGCCAAGACCGGATGGATCGCGGCCCAGCACAAAGAGCGCGAGGACATGGGGCTGGCCATCGTGCAGGTGGAGGCCGAAACGCACTTTGCGGCGGACAAACGAAAGGCCCATGAGGAGAGTTGTTTGGTTTATACCCAAAGCCTGGACCGTGATCTGACGGACATCGCGCGTTTCGACCGGGACGCGGGGCAGGCCAAAGCCAAAAAGGCCGGTCTTCATGAAGACATTGATCGGCTGAACAAGGACCTCGACGGACTTAAGGGCCAGGAGGAAGCGCTGGCCGTTGAACTGGAAGGTCTTTTGGTCCAAAAGTCCGAAAGGGCCGGCCGTTTGAACGGTTGGCGCGCCCAGACCCGCGGCATCGAAGACGCCCTCGTCGCTTTAAAGACCGACCGCCACGATCATGACATGCGCCAGCAGGAGATCCGTTTTAACGAGCGCGCTCTCAAAGATAAACTTTTGCAGACCTATAAGATCAATTGGGACGAGGGTCCCGACGCTTCGGTCGGGGCGCCCGTCGACCAGACGTCCATCAGTGAGCAAGAGGCCGCCGTCGAGATCGAAAATTTGAAGAAGCGCTGCGATTCTTACGGCGCGGTGAACCTGGTGGCCATCGAGGAATTCGAGGAATTAAAACAAAGGTTTGAGTTTTTGACCAAGCAGCAAAGCGACCTTTTGACCGCGCGCGAGGCCTTATTGCAGACCATCACCAAGATCAACCGCACCACCCGGCAGATGTTTGGCGACACGTTCACGAGGGTCAATGAGGAATTTCAGGTGTATTTCCGCATGCTCTTCGGCGGCGGTCAGGCGCAATTGGTTTTGCAGGACCCTGACAATGCCCTGGAATGCGGCATCGACATCATTGCCCGTCCGCCGGGCAAAAAATTGCAGAATATTTCGCTTCTTTCCGGCGGCGAGAAGACGCTGACCGCCATCGCGCTCATTTTCGGCGTTTTCAAGGTCAACCCCAGCCCGTTCTGCGTTTTGGACGAGATCGACGCGGCCCTGGATGAAAGCAATATCGGCCGTTTCGCCTATCTTTTGAAGGATTTTGTCAAGATCGCGCAATTCATCGTCATCACCCACAACAAAAAGACCATGGCCAGTGCCGATATCCTCTACGGCATCACCATGCAGGAGCGCGGCGTGTCGCGCATCGTTTCGGTCAAATTCGATGGTTCGACGGCACTCACCACAAGCGGCCAAAAAGTACAGCCTGTTTTGGTTGAATCCAAGGCCGGACCCAAGGCCGGATCCCGTCCAGAACCCCAACCTGCCTGCCGGTAGGCAGGCCCGCGGTCGCGGGGGCGCTTCCTTGACACTCCCGTAGGCGCATGTTATACTTGCACCTAAATTACTCAAAATCAATATGTTGACGCAATTTTTCAGGTCCATCAATTGGGTTGATGTTGTACTGCTGGTTTTGTTCGTCCGTACGGTTTTTATCAGCGTCAAAACCGGATTGATCGCAGAGGTTTTCAGGCTCTTGGGCCTTGTGACCGCGCTTTTTGTCGGGTTGCATCATTACGCTTTTGCCGCGGAATTTTTGGCCAAAAAAACATTCTTGCCGCTGGCGGATTTAAGGTTTTTGGTCTTTACCATCCTGGTTTGCGCGGTCATCCTTGTTTTTAAATTTGCGCGCGACGGAATTCTTCTCTTATTTAAGGTCAAGACCAACCATCAGGGCTTTGACAAATACGGCGCCGGCGTGTTGGGTGCCGTGCGCGGATGGCTTTTATGCAGTACGGTGCTGTTTGCCGTGTTCCTTGTGTCCCATCCTTTGGTCCACGCCCAAGCGTTTTCCTCGTGGGGGCATAAGGTGGCGGCCAGGGCAGCCCCGGATACGTACAGTTTTTTGTTCCATCAGGTGATCGGCAAATTGTTCGAAGGCCAAAAGTTTAACGCGGACGTGTTCACGGTGGTCAGCGGCCAAAGCAAGATGTAGGTGGGCGCTTTATGGGTTTGATCCCCAATGATATCATCACGGCGGTCATCGACCGTTCGGACATCGTCGAGACCATCGGGCAGTACATCGCCCTGAAAAAAGCCGGGCGTAATTTCAAGGGGCTTTGCCCGTTCCATCATGAAAAGACGCCGTCCTTCGTTGTCAACCCGGACAAACAGATCTTTCATTGTTTCGGCTGCGGCACCGGGGGCAATGTTGTCGGGTTTGTGATGCGCCAGGAACGCCTCGAATTCCCCGAGGCCCTGCGGTTTTTGGCGGCCAAGGTCGGAGTGACGGTCCCCGAAACAGCCGCGGACGCTCAAAGCCCGTCGAAGAAGATCCGCGATGATATGATCAAGGCCAATGAGCTGGCCTTGCAGTTCTTTCACCAGACGCTGTTGACGGGGCGTGATCAGGGAACAGAAGCCGCCCGTGACTATCTCAAAAACCGCGGCATCAACCTGGATGCGGCCAAGCAATTCCAACTCGGGTTCGCGCCCGGCGATTGGGACGGTCTTTTAAAACATTTGACCTCTAAAGGGCTTGGCCTTGAGGTGATGCAGCAGGCGGGTTTGATCATCGCCCGTGAGAATAAAAGCGGTTTTTACGACCGGTTCCGCAACCGGGTGATGTTCCCGATCTTTGATCTTCAGTCCCGTCCCGTTGCGTTCGGCGGACGGGCCCTGGGCGGCGACGCTGGGGCCAAGTATATAAACTCTCCCGAGACGCCGGTTTACACCAAAGGCCGCCACTTGTTCGGCCTTCATCTGACAAAAGCCGCTGCCGGGAAAATGGACCGTCTCATCGTGGTGGAAGGCTATATGGATATGGTGACGCCTTTCACCCACGGGGTGACAAATATAGCGGCCTCTTTAGGCACGGCATTGACCGTCGAGCAAATACGCTTGATCCGCCGCTACACCCCCAATGTCACCATGCTCTTTGATACGGACCCCGCGGGCCAATCGGCGATCATCCGCAGTCTGGATCTTTTGGTCGACGAGGAAATGAACACGCAGGTGGTCAAGCTTAAAGCGGACGAAGACCCGGACTCATTCATACGGTCATTCGGTGTTGAGGCGTTTCACGAACGTTTGGGCCAGGCCCAGTCACTGTTTGATTACAAACTGGACTGGCTTGAAGCCCGTCATGACGCCCATACCGTCGAGGGCCGTTCAAAAATATGCCAGGAGATGCTAAACACCATCGTTCGGCACAAGAACGAAGTCGTCAAGTTTGAGCTGACCAAAGAATTGGCCCAGCGGTTTGCGATCCCCCAACAGGTGCTTTTGGACCAGGCCAAGAAATTGCCTGCCTGGCCGGCAGGCAGGCCGCGGCCGTATTCAGCCCCCGTGCCCGTTGCCGTGCCTGTCCCGGCGGCCTCCGGTATCAACAAAACGGAGGAGATGCTTCTGGCCTTGTTCTTGTCCGACCCCTCATGGGTCGCTCAGGCCCGGGACGTCTTAAGTCCGGGGGATTTTTCGGTGGCCGCGCGCGATATCGTCGAGGCGATGTGGCGTTTGGGCCTTGAAGCGTCCGAATGGTCGGCCAATGATCTTTTGTCCCTGATCCATGACGCGCCCTCGCAGGCGCTGGTGGCGCGGCTTTTAAGCCAGGATGAAAAAAAATTGGGCGATCCTAAAAAAGCGTTCAGGGACTGCGTGGCCAAGATCCAAAAGTCCCATACGGACAAACACAGGGACCGGTTGCGTCAGGCCATTGCGATGGCCGAGGCCCAAAAAAATACATCATTGATCCATGAATTGCGCGAGGAATTCAATGCGCTTATGAGGTTAAAATGAGAGAACCAGCCAAAGAAAAAGAATTCCAGGAAGACCTGGACAAGTTGGTGCTATTGGGCAAGAAGAAGGGTTTTTTGACCTATGAAGAGGTCAACGAGACCCTGTCCGATGCCATCGACTCTTCCGAGGACATTGACCAGGTCTTCGATATTTTAGACGGCAAGGACATCAAGGTCGTGGATGCCGGCGAAGAGACCCCCATCATCGCGGAGGACTCTCCCGAGGAAAGCCGCGAGCAGCAGGTGCGCCGTTTGCGCGAGGAGAACAAGGAGGACGACGTTTATTCCGACAAGTTCATCCCGCTCGACGACCCTGTCAAGATGTACCTCAAGCAGATGGGGTCCATTCCGCTGTTGACCCGCGAGGAAGAGATCTCTCTGGCCAAACGCATCGAGGAGGCGGAGATCCGTTTCGCCGAGGCGTTGTTCAAGACCTATTTCGCGCGCAAAGAGGCCATTGCCATCATCAACCAGGTCCTGCGCGAAGAGATCAACGCGGAAGACGTGATCAAGGATGAACTCGAGCGCCGCAGCCGCCTGGTCAAAGACTTAGGCCAGATCCTCGAACACGTGCGCCATACCCGCGTGGGGTCCGACCTGTCCGCCAAATCCATTGCCGAGTTCAAACTGACGTCCACGGTCAATGAAGACATCGTCGTCAAGATCCAGGAGATCATTGAGCAGATCGAGCGCATCGACCGCATGTTGAAGGCCAAGAGAAAACCGGCCAATGCCGCGGAATTCAGGAAACAGAAGGTCGCGCTCTTCAGGGAATTGTGCGAACCCGTCGAGCGTGTGAAAAACCAACTGCGCGAGATCAAGTACCGCCAGTCGCGTTTCAACAAGGCCAAGAAATTGCTCGTCGAGGCCAATTTGCGCTTAGTCGTGTCCATTGCC
>JACPXN010000121.1 GCA_016196515.1 Candidatus Omnitrophota bacterium
GTGGCCCAGGACTTCGGACACGGTGATGAGGTTCACCTGCGCGGCGTATAATTCTTTTTTGACTTCCTCCAGCCGGTGCGGCTGGATGATGGCGGTGACTAATTTCATGTCTTCTCCTTTGCTCTGTCACCCCCGAATGCTTCTGTCGGGGGTCCATTTTCTGGATTCCCGATAAAAACATTCGGGAATGACAATTTATTTTTAGTCTAAAATCGTATACGCGCGCTCGTGATGCTGGGTCAGGTCCAGGCCCATGATCTCTTCTTCCTGTGCAACACGGATGCCGATGACCTTGTCCACGACAAAACAGATCACGAACGTGGCAATGGCCGTGTAAGCGATCGTGGTGGCGCAAGCGATAAACTGGATCCAGACCTGCCCGGGATTGCCCAACAGCAGACCATCCGCCCCGGCGGAATTCACCAGTTTGGTGGCAAAGAGGCCCACGGCCATGGCGCCCCAGAAACCGCCAATGGCGTGCACACCGAACGCGTCAAGGGTGTCGTCATAACCCAATTTCGGCTTCACAACGCTCACCATAAAGAAGCAGAACACGCTGACTAAGGCCCCGATCCAAAGCGCCCCTACTATGTCCACGAAACCGCACGCTGGAGTAATGGCAACCAGACCGGCAACGGCACCGGAGGCCGCGCCCAGGGTCGTGGGTTTGCCCGTGAAGATCCACTCCATGACACACCAGCTAAGGACGGCCATGGCGGTGGCGGTGTTGGTGGTCACAAAGGCATGAGCGGCCAAACCATTGGCAGCCAGGGCAGAACCGGCATTGAAACCGAACCAACCGAACCACAGCAAGGACGCCCCCAGGACAACAAACGGCACATTGTGCATGCCCGGCTTCCCCACGCCCACGCGCTTCCCTAAATATAAGGCGGTGACAAGGCCGGCAATACCCGCGTTGATATGAACAACGGTGCCGCCCGCGAAATCCAGAGCGCCCATGCCGCGCAAAAACCCTCCGACACCCCAAACCATGTGCGCGATCGGACAATACACAAAGGTCAGCCACAGGCCTGTGAAAGCCAAAAACGCGGGAAATTTCATGCGTTCGGCAAAAGAACCGATGATCAAAGCCGGGGTGATCACCGCGAACATGGCTTGAAAGATCATAAACGCCAAGTGCGGAATGGTCCCCGCGTAATCCGGGTTCGGATCTTGTCCGACGCCCTTGAGCATGAACCAGTCCAGACCGCCCATAAAAGGACTGCCTTTGCCGAATGCAAGGCCATAGCCGTACACAACCCATAAAACACTGACCAGCGCCAAACAGACAAAACATTGCATCAAGACGCCCAGAACGTTTTTACGCCGGACCATGCCTCCGTAAAATAAAGCCAAACCTGGCGCCGTCATCAGCAAAACCAGCGCTGACGAAGCCAACACCCATGCCGTATCACCGGCATTGATCGGATTTGTTCCCATTACGTTCACCCTCCCTTTTATTTTTGGTTAATACGGATAAAATAAAAAATCCTCTGGCGCTTTTTAAGCTTCCAGAGGACTCTCTTTGTCCCTACAACATCCAGGACATCTATGCCCTGAACAGGTCAAATTTTTAATGACTAACGTAAGTATACCGCAACAGATGTCTTTGTCAAGAAAATCTTTACAGACCCAGCAAAGGATAGATGCTGGGCACAGAGACGATCCGTTCAATGGTAAAATCAAACCCGTCGAAATTCCCGCTTTGCAACCGCTTGAGCATAGCAGGATCAACGGTCATTTGAACGCCCTGGCCATCCTTAGTCACATTCATCTGCATCTGCGCGCGGTTCAAATCGATACCGCCGGGAGGAGCCAAAACCGCTTTCATTCCCGCGTCGGACTTGACCTTGGCTGGGCGGGCCACCATCGCCTTGTCATCCGAGCGTTCTTTAAACATGAGAACACCGATGTCAATCAAAAGAGATTCCAAGTTGAAGCTGGTCAATATAACATCAGGAGCACCGGCATCATAAAGAGAGACCCAATGGGCACCACTCTCGGCATAATTAAAACGTGTGATCGGGAACGCGCCAAGCGCTCTTTGTTGAAAACGTTTCAAAGACTCCAAATCATTCTGCCAATCCAGCCGGTAGACCCTGTTATCAATACCTAGATGCAAAACATCGAAATTGCCCCTGGCATTCTCTAAACCGCTGACCAGGACAAGGCTGGGCTCCACAAGCAAAGCTTGGGGGTTGGTCACCCCTCTGTTAAAGGTATCTTCAAAAAGGACCCCAAACTCGTCGCTGATGACCAATTTCCTGTTTTCTTTGTTCCAATAGATGACCACATTCTCATTGTTAGACACAAATGAAGTGCTGTCGCCCGGTTTAAGCTCCTGCACCGTCTCATGGGCCACCATCGCCGCGTCGGTCTCGGCACTCACCGTCCCTTCAGCTGCGGTATCATCGGCTTGGATTCTTGCTTGTGCCGCTTCTCCAGCATCAAAT
The DNA here is from genome assembly GCA_016196515.1 of Candidatus Omnitrophota bacterium. Lineage (GTDB taxonomy): Bacteria > Omnitrophota > Gorgyraeia > Zapsychrales > Fredricksoniimonadaceae > JACPXN01. The sequence continues at coordinate 2,454 of JACPXN010000121.1, forward strand.
AAAGCCTGGGCCTCTTCCTTACTGATATCACCGGCGTTCTTGTCTTTCTTAGCAGGTTTATTAGTTGCCTTCATCGCGTCGGGAGCTTTTAATTGAACAGCGGCCATGGCAAAATCACCGGTCGAGGCCAATACAGCGGCATCGGGTTTCCGCGTGGTACGACGCACGACCTTTGATGCGTTGATCCCCAACCCGCCTGAAAAATACTTCCGCGGCGCCATGGTTTGGGTCAACGGATCGGCCTCTTCCTTAATATAGTTGAACACGCCCTTCTTGTACGCTTGTAGATAACGCTGATAAATTTGTTCTTTCTCCGCCGGGTCCGGGGCATTGACGCCTGCCTTGACCTTTGACTTATTGCCGTAGACTTGGGGCACAAGCGCGTCTTTTAAGGCCATCTTAAACCAGCTGGCCAGGATCATGGAATAGAACATCTGGCGCAGCGGCGCAAAATGATCGCCTTCATTGACTTCTTTTTCGATAGCGGGAAGGATGATTTCGCGGACCACTTGGCTGGAAACATTCGACGCTTCGGTTTTTGTGTTCTTGGACTTAGCCAAATAGTCCTCTTCCAACATCACCTTTAGGTGCGCGCCCGTGACATAGGCCGCGTTGCCATGCTCGTATACATCAGCTTTGTCGGCAACGACCCACACCTTATTAAAGGTATTGACCGGGACCGCGGTCGTGCCAAAACGTTTTTTGGACTCGGCATACACCTTGTCCCAAAACGTCTTGCCTAAATCTTTTTCCGGGTAAATGAGCGAAGCGGTCAATTGCTTGAGGATATAATCCTGGGCCAGCATGTCCCGGCCCATTTCAGTTGTGCCCAGAGCACCCGGGACCATGCGGTCTTTCTCATAGGGAGAAAGATTGACCCACAGATCGCTTTCAGGAACGGTCAAGGCGGTCAGGAAATACTTGATCAAACGGTTGGACTCTTCTTTTAAAGCAGGATCGTTTGGTTTAAGGCCGCTGTGGCCTGTATCCAAAATAAAATCGAATTTAAACGGGTCTTCAGGATGAATGCACAGGCCCTTCATCAACACAGGCGCCTGCGCGGGGCTTAAGGCCAGCATGGCTCCCGGTATGGGAAGGTCAAGCGCCCCTTGCGCCCTTGCCTTGGGCATAGGACCAAAGGTATTGAACAAAAAGCACAAAATCACCGTCGAAGATAGCGCTTTCCTGAACATAGGGAAAGGGTAACATTTATTCACCTAAAAGGCAAATTTTTTGGGACTAAAGGAATTGTTGTATCTTATTTGGATTAAATATGTTACGGATGTGATAAAAAAATATTTAAATTCCGCGCTGTAAATCCGCCATGAGGATGATGGATTCGGCGATCTCTTTCATGGAACGGCAGGTGTCCATGCTCTTTTTATGGATCAGCCGGTAGGCGGCATCTTCCGAAAGATGGTTCATCGTCATCAGGATGCCTTTGGCGCGTTCCACGAGCTTGCGGGTCTCCAGGGCTTCCCTGGCCTTGAGGGCCTCCTGCATCAATTTGGTGTTTTCCACCGCCACTGCGGCCTGGTTGGCCACGATCTGCAGGACGTCGATCTCTTCACCGATAAAATGATGGGGCTCCTTGGTGTACACATTGATGACCCCGATGGCCTTGTCCTTGACGATCATGGGCACGGCCACCATGGACGTGAGCCCTTCCTTGACCGCGAGGTCGCGGTAAAAATATTTCTCGTCATGGCGCACGTCCTCGACCACCAGGGGCTGGCGGGTCTTGATGACCGTGCCGATGAGGCTGTTCTCCACCTTCACGTCGGGCTTGCGCTTGTATTCCTCGCTCAAACTCTGCGTTGCCTGGATGGACAAATGAACGCCCTCGTCATCCAGCAGCATGATGGAACAAATTTTGGAATTGAGCATCCCGGCGGTGACGACCACGATGAGGTTTAAGATCTCGTCGAGATAACGCTCGGACGTGATGGACCGGCTGACCTTGACCAAGGAATCGAACTGCAGGGCCTTTTGTTTGGTCTGCTCATACAGGCGCGCGTGCTCGATGACGCCCCCGACCTGTTTGGCAATGGTCTTGATGAGATCAAGGGTCGTCTTGGCATAATCCTGCTCCCGTTTATGCTGGACATTGACCACACCGATGGCCTTTCCCTTATAGATGATGGGCACGGACAAAAAGGCCTCGTAGCGGTCTTCGGGCAGAACGTCAAAACTTTTAAAGCGCTGGTCCTTATAGGCGTGGGCCTTGATGGCCACGGGTTTGTTCTCGCGGGCGACCCAGCCGGTGATGCCTTCCCCGATCTTCAAAATGACCTTGCCCAGTTCTTTCTGGTGCGCGGTCTTGGAGGCCATCAGCACCAGGTTCTCTTTTTTTTCGTCAAAAAGATAAATGAAAACAGAGTCCGCCACGGTCATCGCAGTGACGATCTTGACGACCTCGTGCAGGGTGATGGCCAAGTCCAGTTCGGACGAGGCGATGTCCGCCACGGTGCGCAGGATCTTCAATTCTTCGGCGGCGGCGATATTCAATTTTTTGTTTTTGGCCGTGTCTGTCATGGCGAAAGTATAACACCCGTCGCGTCTTTTATCAATGGAACATCGTATAGGGATAGATGCCCGAAGAATGGCCGTCGTTCCATGTGATGCTCAAGGCATAATTGCCCAGCGCTACGATTTCTTTGGGGGCAATGTCGGGGCGTATTTGGGCGGGGGCGATCAATTTCTGTCCGGTCAACTCATTCACGCACAAAGCGCACATGCAATTCAAGCGCAGGTCACGATTTTTCACCTGCACCTGCCTGCCATCGGGAAATTTCAGATGGATGTGCTCTGCGTCAAAACTGACCTCGGGGAGCTGCTGTTTGGCCTGTGCCTGTGCCTGAACCGCGTCCAGCATCGCCCGCGCGCCCTGGTCCATATACGGTTCCAGGGCAAGGTCCGCGATCAGCGGGATCTCCACCAGCGTCTTGACGCCGAAACGTTTTTCCAGCGCGTGCTGATCACCAGAAAGATAGTGCTTTGTCTGGCAGGACCCGCAGACAAAATAGGCCATGTTATCAACGACGCCCAAAATGGGAACGCTCACCTTCTCAAACATCAGGATCCCGCGGGCCACGTCCACCAGCGACAAGGTCTGGCGGGTGGTGACGATCACGGCACCCGTCAGGCGCGCGGACTGGGTGATGGTCAACTGCACGTCTCCTGTGCCGGGCGGCATGTCAACGATCAGATAATCCAGTTCGCCCCAGTCGGTCTGGAGCATGATCTGCTGGATATACCGGGTGACGATGGGCCCGCGCATCACCGCCGGCGCGTCCCCCAGCAAAAAACCAAAGGACATCAACTTCAATCCCTGGGATTCAACAGGAACGATCATCCGGAATTCATTGGAATGAACCTTAACGCCGGAAGTGAGGTTAAACAAGGTCGGGACAGAGGGCCCGTGGATGTCGGCGTCCAAAAGCCCTGTCTTGAAACCCTGCCGACATAAAGAGCGCGCAAATCCCGCGGCAACCGTGGATTTCCCCACCCCGCCTTTGCAGGAAGACACGGCGATCACATGCTTGACCTTGGTCAGACCGAATGCATTCCTTATTTCCAAGCCACAACCTCCCGTTTTACCCTAGAAAA
>JACPXN010000021.1 GCA_016196515.1 Candidatus Omnitrophota bacterium
ATTCTATGCGCTCTTCAATGGTCCCGCGGATGTCAATGATGTTAACATCGGGACGCAACTCTTTGATCTGTTTCTGGCGCAGGACACTGCTGGTGCCGACCTTAGCACCTTTGGGCAGGTCTGCGAACGCGCACGGGCCCACCCAGGCATCACGGTCATCGAGTGTTTCGGTCAAAGCAAAAATTTCCAGTCCAGCAGGAATATGCTGCGGCAGGTCTTTGGCGCTGTGCACGGTGATGTCAATGCCGCCTTTTAAAAGCGCCTGGTCGAGGGTGTCGGTGAAAAAATCATCCCCTGGCTGGCGGGTCAAGGGCGTTTTTTTGTCACGGTCACCGGCGGTTGTGCAGGTGATCAATTGGTATTGCAGGGGCGCGGAATTCCGTGCCTTGACGAGACGGACAATTTCCTCGACCTGGGCCAGAGCCAGACGGCTGGGGCGCGACCCGATCTTGAGGAACGATTTCATGGGGACTATTATAGGGGAAGCGAACTATTTTTTCATCAACTCTTTGATGGCGGGAAGGTGTTTGAGGGCGGCCTGTTCGCCGGCTTTGATGAGCTTATCCACTTCATAGAGTTCGAACCACTGGATGCCGCGCAAATCCGGATGGATGATCACGTCGGCCTGTTTGGCGCTTTCTTCGGCGATGACATATTCGCTGGCCTGCAGGGTGCGCACGATGATGTCGGGAATGTTCGGCGTGAACGGTTTGACCAGCAAGTTCCCCAGACGGAAACTCAAGTATTGCCAGGGGTGTTCGAAAAAAGGCACCCGCGCGCGTTTTTTGAATTCCTCTTTTTTCTGTTCGCGGCCCCAGCAGACCTCCTGCGGGGACTGCAGAACATTGACCGCGATGATCTTTTTAACGCCCATTTCCATCAAGAGATTGGTCGGCAAAGGGTTCAGAACGCCGCCGTCGATGACCATCTTGTCCTCTCCCATGATGGGCGGGATGATGCCCGGGATGGTGATGCTTTGGCGCACGGCCTCGACCAAGTCCCCCTGGTCAATGACGATCTCCTGACGGTGGAACAGGTCATACGCCACGATCTTCAAAGGGATCCTGGTATGATGAAAAGTCTGGTTACGGAGCTTGCCTCTGAGCCACCGGACGATCCCGTATCCGCTCACCAAACCCGCCATGGGCACAATGGGACGGTACAATTTGGTCATGATGGCGGATTTTTTTTCAAATTCACGCGCGCATTTTTCTATACCCCGGCCGTCATAACCGGCGGCCCAGAGACTGGCCAAGAGCGCCCCCATGCTGCTGCCGACCACTACGTCAACGGTGATGTTTTCCTGTTCCAAAACCTTGATGACGCCGATATGGGCGATGCCCAACGCCGCCCCGCCGCCCAAAGCAAGACCCACCAAAGACCCGCTGATCTGGCGGGCCAAACGCCGTATTTTAAACCCGTATTCGCTGGAAGGGTCCGCGGTGACCAGAGAAATCCCTTCATGGACCCGCAAAGGACTGAATTCGCCAGATTTTAAATGCGGCAGAAAAAGGAAAATGTCATAGTTGAGGAGTTTTTTGATCTCTTCCGGGGACAATTCAAATTTTTCCTGCACTCCGCTGATAATGATCTGGACCTTGTCGGGCTGGAATTTATCTTTGAGGGCTTCGCTCAAATGGTCAATGACCCCGCGGGTCATTTCCAGGTCTTTTTCGCGGCTCATGGCCACCAGATGCACCACGTCCGACTGGGTCAATGTTTTCATGACCACATCGTCCATTTCATTGGGCAGGTCCACGACGACATAATTGTAATCATTGGCCGGCGCGCTCACGAACTGGCTGATGCGGTTGACCAAGGCCGGGGTGCCCGAATCAAATTTGACGTAGAGAAGGTCTACGGGTGCTTTGTCCTTGACAATGGCGTTCATGATCTTGTCATGATCATCGATGATGTCGGACAGGTTGGTCAAAGGGTCGCGGGCATCCGAGGACAAACTTAAGAGCAGGACTTTTTTACGGGTTTGCGATTTGAGGGAAAGGGCGATGTTGGCGGCATAGGTGGAAGAGCCGGAGCCCTTTAAAGGCGAATACACCGCGATGATGGTGCTTTCCTGCGAATCCTTGGTGTGGGTGACATGGCTGCGGATGCGCCGGGACAAACTCTGGCTTAAGGCCACGGCGAGCCTTGGCGTGACTTTGAGAAGCTCGGCGAAATCCGTTTTTTCGATCTTAAGGACCACCGAGTCATTGATGGCCTCATAAGTGTGTGAATGGCTCTCTCCTGTCAGCGTTGAGATGACGCCAAAATGCATGCCGCGCAAAAGGAAATCCACCTCTTCTTTTTGGCCCGCGGGATTTAAAGCGTAGGAATACACACGGCCGGAAACGATGACGTAAAAAGCGTCCGCCGGATCGCCCTGTTTGCAGAGGATGTCCCCTTTGCAAAACTCGACAAGGCTGGCCTGACGGGAAATGCGGTTCAATTCGAACCAATTGAGCCCTTCAAAAAGGGGGATCTGTTTGAGAAGTGCGCGTTTATTGAGGGGTGACGGAAGCGCGGTCATTATTTGATGATCCCATTCTCCAGCCACGCAAATTCTTTGGCCAAAATTTTCTTGGCGGTCTTCAATTGACCCTTGTCGCTGTTGGAGACGGCATCCTGAAATAACCCCTGGACACGCCGGCGCGCGTCATTGCAGAAATTGTCCGCCAGGTCAACGGCATTGTCCTGCCCTTTTTTCTTGAGCAGGGCCGCGTAGGAACAGGTGGCGGCGATGCTGAAGAGTTCCGTGCCGATCTCCACGATGCGGTTAAGGATGCTTTGCTTGCTTTCCAGTTTTTGCCGGTATTTCATGATCTGGTGGAATGTTTCGCGGGCCAGGCGTTTGGACGCGCTTTGGACATAGGCCATGTGACCGCTTAAAGGGCCGGGCAAAGGGCCGACATTTTTAAGCGGCGGCAGCCACATGTTGGGATACCACCACGCGTAAAACGCGAACATCTTTCCCGCGGCCGCCAACTTGACGGGCAAAGGCGTTTGGCCGCTCAAGAGCGGTTTTATTTTCGACAAATGCGGGTCCAGGGCCTCGCGGGCGATGAACAAATGCATGATCTCGCTGGTCCCTTCAATGATGCGGTTGATGCGCGCGTCACGCAGCACCCGCTCGACGGGCCAGAAGTC
>JACPXN010000123.1 GCA_016196515.1 Candidatus Omnitrophota bacterium
CCTGTCAGCGTCTTTGTGGATACCCTGATGCCGCTGGTCAGGAAACGCAGGGCATCAGCGTTGTTAAAAGTTTTGGGACGCGCCGATCAAACGGCCGATGTGTTCATCGACCGGTTTTTAAGGGAAGACGGGCATTTGAATGAACCGCTGGCCGCGCGGCTGGTGTCGCGTGCCATCCCGGCGGAGTATGGATTGTTTTTGGCCAACAGCATGCCGGTGAGGGACATGGATTGTTACGCGGCCATCGACGGGCATAGCGCGCATGTCAACGGCAATCGCGGGGCCAGCGGCATTGACGGCACCATTGCCTCGGCCTGCGGTTTCGCGCAGGGTTTAAAAGCGCCGGTCACCTTGATGATCGGGGACCTGGCCGCTTTGCATGATCTGAACTCTTTGGCCATGTTGAAAGATCCGCCGTATCCGGTGACGGTCGTCATCCTTAATAACGGGGGAGGAGGCATCTTTTCCTTTTTGCCCATTGCCCAATTTGAAGATGTCTTTGAGCCGTTCTTCGCTACCCCTCACGGCGTGGATTTTCCATTGGCCGCCCGCATGTTCGGCCTTGAATATGCCAAAGCCGCGACGCCTAAGGATTTTTTGACGGCTTATACCAGGGCGGTGAGGGGAAAAAATTCAACGGTCATTGAAGTATCATCGGACCGCGCGGAAAATGTCAAAGTCCATCAACTTTTGCAGCAAAAAATGTTCCCGTAAGGCGCCTTCATGAATTTTGCGGAACTGGATTTCAGCGAAGAATTTGCCGCGGCTTTTGACGCGCTGGAAAATACGTCCAGGCATGTGTTCGTCACCGGCAAGGCCGGCACCGGCAAAAGCACACTGCTGCAGTATTTCCGCCACCGCAGTGAAAAGAACGTCGCTGTTTTGGCCCCGACCGGGGTTGCCGCCATCAACGTCAAAGGCCAGACCATCCATTCTTTTTTTCAATTCCGTCCGGACATCACCCCGCAAGCGATCGCGGAGCTGCATGTGCGCCGTAAAAAGCGCGACCTGTACCGCAAGCTGGAAGCGTTGATCATTGATGAGATCTCCATGGTGCGCGCCGACCTTCTGGACTGCGTGGACGCTTTTTTGCGTCTTTACGGGCCCGACACAGACAAGCCGTTTGGCGGCGTGCAGATGATCTTTTTTGGCGACTTGTTCCAACTGCCGCCGGTGGTGACCCGCGGGGAAGAAGATATTTTCAAGACCGTTTATCCGACCCCGTTCTTTTTTTCCGCCAGGGTCCTGGAGGACCTGGATTTTGACGTCCTTGAGTTGAGCAAGATCTACCGGCAAAGCGACGAGCGTTTCATCCATTTGCTCAACGCGGTGCGCACCGATACGCTAAGAGCACATCATTTGAGCGCGCTCAACACCCGCGTCAATGCCGTGAAAACTTTCGCGCCCGGCGATTTTTATATTTCCCTGACTTCGACCAACGCTTTGGCCGAGCGGATCAATGCCCAACGCCTCAAAGGTCTCGACGGCCGTCTCCGCGTTTATCACGGCGCCATTGCCGGGGAATTCGAACGCAAGTCTTTGCCCACCGCGGACATCCTGGAATTAAAGCCCGGCGCGCAGATCATGCTTTTGAACAATGACCCTGAAAAACGCTGGGTCAACGGGTCTTTGGGGGTCATCCAGGCCATCCGTCAGGAACCGGGAGGGGAAGATGTCATCGTCGTTCGTTTGGAAAATGGATCGGAAGTTGACGTGAAGAGACACACCTGGGAGATCAGCCAATATTATTTCAACGAGGACGCCCAGGCATTGGCGTCCAAGGTTATCGGCCATTTCACCCAATATCCCCTGAAACTCGCCTGGGCCGTGACCATCCACAAATCCCAGGGCCAGACGTTTTCCAAGGTCATCATTGACATCGGTTATGGCACCTTCGCCCACGGCCAACTGTATGTGGCCTTAAGCCGCTGCACCACGCTGGATGGCATCGTCCTGAAACAGCCGCTGGCGTTGCGGCATGTCCTTTTGGACCCGCGCGTGGTTGATTTTCATAAATCAAAAATTCAAAGCAATAAAAATTTGTCATTCCCGAATGCTTCTGTCGGGAATCCAGAGCATACAATTTCTGGACCCCCGATAAAAACATTCGGGGGTGACAGTGTTAGGGTAATTTCTATTTTGATTGCTTTTTTTATCTTTGTTTCGTCTCTTGTCCACGCCGCGCCCCCGCCGCAGGAAGTGGCCAAGGCCCTTACCAAAGCCGAGACCCAGGTGGAATTCGCCAAAACCTGGGAAGGTCGGCACGCGGACAAGCCCTATGTCGCGCTTTTGAGCGAATATGAAACGACGATCAACCCTGACTGGTCATTCGGGGAAACGTATCACGCGCGGGTGAAGATCCAGAAAGAAGCGGCCAAGGAGCTGGGGGAATGGCCCATCACCTATAATAAGGCCCGCGAGGAGATCGTTGACGTCCAGGCCTTTGTCGAAACGCCGGAAGGCAAAAGGTTCCCCGCCAGCAATATCCAGGACCTGCAGGTTTATGACCAGGCCCCCCTGTATTCCGACATGCGCGTCAAGGTGGTCACTATCCCTCAGGTCAATATCGGCAGTATCATTGACGTGATGGTCAAGACCAAAACTTTGCGCAAGGAGATCCCCGGCCAATTTTGGGATGAAGTGCCTGTATCCATCATTCCCACCAAATCGGCGCGGTATACGTATATTGTTCCCCAGGACAAGACCATCGTTTTTAAAGCCGTGAACAGCAATGATCAGCCGCAGATCACGAAGAAAGACGGTTTGGTCAAATATGTTTTTTCGTATCAGGAGACCGGCTACGTTGAGGATGAAGAACTGATGCCTCCGGCCGACGAGGTCAGGGGCCGCTTGTTTTTATCTTCCATTCCCGATTGGAAGGCCGTGGCGGACTGGTATCGCGCCTTGATCGTAAAGAACACCGTGCCTGACCCCCAGATCACGGTCAAGGCGCTGGAATTGACGAGGGACAAGGCCGCACAGAAAGAAAAGGCGCGCGCCATCCTGGAATTCATTCAGGACAATTTCCGTTACGTGGCCATGAATTTCGGCGACCACACCGTTGAGCCGCACCCGACCAATGAGGTTTTTAAGGACCGTTACGGCGATTGCAAGGACCTTTCGCTTTTGGCCCGGTATATGCTCCA
>JACPXN010000022.1 GCA_016196515.1 Candidatus Omnitrophota bacterium
GTCCAGCACCGGCTTGACGTAAATACACGTGGCTTTAAGCAGGATCCCGGCGTACATTTTCTGCTCGCGCAATGACAGGGCCTTGCGCGCCAGCGAGTAACCGTTGGAATGCAAACCCGACGACGGCAAGCCGATGAGCACGTCCCCTTCTTTAATAGCTGATCCATCAATGATCTTGTTCCGTTCAACGATCCCAACGGTAAATCCCGCCAGGTCGTAATCCTTAGGCCTATACATCCCCGGCATCTCGGCGGTTTCCCCGCCGATGAGCGCGCATCCGGCCAGGCGGCAGCCGGCCGCGATGCCTTTGACAACATCATGGAGCACCTTGCGGTCCAGTTTCCCGCAGGCGATATAATCCAAAAAAAACAGCGGCTTGGCGCCCGTGCACAGGATATCGTTGACGTTCATGGCCACGAGGTCAATGCCCACGGTGCCGTGTCGGCCCGCCCCATTGGCCACCAGCAATTTTGTTCCGACCCCGTCGGTGGACGAGACCAAAACCGGTTTCTGATATCCTTTGAGATGTAGGGCGAACAGCGCGCCGAAAGAACCAGGACGTGACATGACACCGGGCCTTGCCGTACTTCTGGCCATGGCCTTGATGCCGTCCAGGAAGCGGTTGGCCGCGTCAATGTCCACCCCGGCGGTCTTATAGGTCAATTGTCTGGCCATATTTCACAATAAACGCGAACGGACATAATTTACGCCGTTCTCAAAGATTTTGGCGCCGTCGCCGAATTCACTTGTATGCGGACGCCGGGTCCACGATGGGTGCTGGATCGCGAAAAAATGCCGTTCCGGGTGCGGCATCAGGCCCAGAACGCGGCCGGTCGTATCGCAAATTCCGGCGATGTTCTCCACGGAGCCGTTGGGATTTCCGGGATAAACCGGTTTCCCCCCGTCCGCGGTGCAATAACAAAACACGATCTGGCTGTTTTGCTTCAATAATTGTAGCACATTGTCGTTGGCAGGGATAAATTTCCCTTCCCCGTGCGCCACGGGCAGGTCAATGCGCCCGGGCATGCCTTTGGTCCAGACGGACTTGCCCCCCACGGTCAAATGCGTCCAGCGGGCCTCGAACTTCGCCGAATCATTGTTAAAAAGCGTGGCCTCTTGCCCGGACGTGGTATTCAAACCGGGCAGGACCCCTGCTTTGACCAGGACCTGGAACCCGTTGCAGATGCCGATGACCAGTTTTCCGTCGGCAATGAACCCTTGAAGGTCATCACCCAATTTCAAACGCAGTTCATTGGCCAAAATGCGGCCGGAGGCGATGTCGTCCCCGTAACTGAAACCCCCGGGCAGGGCCAGGATATGGTAGTCCGATAACTTTTTTGTTCGGCTGACCAGGGCATTGACATGCACCTGCTCGACGTCGGCACCGCAGCGGGCAAAGGCGAAGGCCGTTTCCTCATTGCAGTTGGTGCCTGCCGTGCGCAGGACGATGATTTTGACGTTTTTATTGGCCATGTTTCTTGCTGTAAAATTTCTTGATGATCCCAACAACATCTTCCGGCCGGTCCACGACCTGCAGGATGTTCAGGTCCTTGGCTTCAATGCAATCTTCCTCAAGCATGGAAGTCCTAAACCAGTCCAAAAGTCCTTTCCAGTATTTGCTCCCAAACAGGATGACGGGAAACGGCTCCATGCGCTGGGTCTGGATGAGCGTGATGCTCTCCGAAAGTTCGTCGAGCGTGCCGTAGCCGCCGGGAAAGATCACAAAGGCCTTGGCGTATTTGACAAAACACACCTTGCGGCAGAAAAAATAGTGGAAGTTGATCAAATGGTTGATGTGCGGATTGGGTTTTTGTTCAAAGGGCAGGTCAATGTTAAGCCCAATGGACTTGCCGGCGGCCGATTCCGCCCCTTTATTGGCCGCCTCCATGATGCTGGGACCCCCGCCGGTGATGATGGCATATCCGGCCTTGACCAGGAGGTGCGACGTCTGCTGTGCGGCCCTGTAATAAGGACTGCTGGGTTTGATGCGCGCGGAACCGAAAATACTCACCGCCGACCCGACCTTGGACATCTGGTCAAACCCGTCGACAAATTCCGCCATGATGCGAAAGACCCGCCAAGGGTCCTCCATCAGGTCCAGATCAGGCACGTGCGGATGTTTGATTTTTTTCATAGGTCTCCCTGTTTATTTTAAAGACGATTGCCAAACGTTTTTGAGATCATGGATCGGCGCGTGAATGATTGGCACATCCTCAAGGCCGTAGACCAAAAACTCCGGGGACCGCTCGACTATGCCGATCTTCGCATGCGCCGTGTCTTTGAGCAGACGCACAAACTGCGCTTCATGCGCGGGCGCGACCTCGATGAGCATCCGGGAACAGGATTCGGAAAATAAAATGATGTCCTCGCGCCTGGGCGCGCCCTGATACGGGACATTTTTTAACAAGACCGTCACGCCCAAACCGCCCGCGAAAGCCATCTCGGCCAAGGCCACGGCCAGACCGCCATCGGAACAATCATGCATCGAGCGCGCCAATCCCCGACGGCAGGCCGTGTAAAGGGCCCGGTATGTTTGCATGGCCCGTCGGGCATCCACCTTCGGGACGCTGTATCCCAACTGACCGTGATCGTCCAGATAAACGGACCCGCCCATCTCGTGGTGGGTCGTGCCCACCAGATAGATCGCGTTGCCGGAACGCTTAAAGTCCATGGTGACGCAGCGCCGCACGTCGTCGATGATGCCTAATGCCGAAATAAGGACCGTGCCCGGGATGGCCAACGACCTGCCTCTCCGGGTATATTCATTGTACAAACTGTCCTTGCCGGAAATAAACGGGGTGCCGAAGGCCGCGGCGAATTCATAACAGCCCTGCACGCAGCGCACCAGGGTCCCCAGACGGTCACTCTTGTCCGGATTGCCCCAGCAGAAATTATCCAGCAGCGCGACGCGCTGGACATTGCCGCCGACAGCGACGATCTGACGTATGGCCTCGTCAATGCAGGAGGCGGCCATCCAGAACGGGTCGATCATGCCATAACGGATGTTGATGCCGTTGGACACCGCGATGCCCTTGTGGGAATCCAGCCGCGGCCGCAAGACCGCCGCATCCGAAGGCCCGTCGCTGAAAACGCCGACCAGGGGCTTGATGACGCTGGTCCCCTGCACCTCATGGTCGTAGACGCGGATGACGCTTTCTTTGGAAGCGACATTGTTGTGACCCAGCGCCGCGCAAAGATCGGCGGTCAGGTCTTTCTTGAGCGCCGGCAATTTTTCTTTTTTGACAGCCGGAACACGATACACGGCTTCCTTGGTGATCTGGGGAAGGCCGTTGTGGACAAAATCCAGTCCCAAGTCCGCCACCTGCCGGCCGCAATAAAAAAGCTGCAGACGTCCGCCGCCAAACTCACCGATGACCGCGGCCTCGACGTTCTCATCCGCGCACAATTTCAAAAACTCATTGATCTTCGCGGGCGGCACGGCCAGGACCATGCGCTCCTGCGATTCAGAGATCCATATCTCGTCATAACGCAGGCCCTCATATTTGAGCGGCGCTTTGTCCAAGTCCACCCGGGCCCCGGTCTTCTGGCCCATTTCCCCGACGGCGCTGGAAAAACCGCCGGCCCCGCAATCGGTGATGGCCGAATACAGCCCTTTGCCGCGCGCCTTTAAAAGCGCGTCCAAAACTTTCTTTTCCTCGATGGGATTGCCGATCTGCACGGCCCCCGAAGAGATCATCTCTGATTCATTGGTCAATTCTCCCGACGAGAACGTGGCACCGTGGATGCCGTCGCGGCCGGTGCGCGCCCCCATTGTCACAATGAGGTCCCTGGCTGAGACCTTCTTGTTTTCCTTGCCCTTGGGGATGAGCCCCACGTTGCCGCAAAAGACCAGCGGGTTGCCCACGAAACCACGGTCAAAAACAATGGCGCCGTTGACCGTGGGGATGCCCATTTTATTGCCGTAATCGCGCACCCCGCTGACCACCCCTTTCATCACGCGTCGAGGGTGCAGGGTGCCGGCGGGCAATCGGCGGGCAGGCGTGTCCGGCGGGGCAAAACAAAAAATATCGGTGCTGCACAATGGTTTGGCCGCAAGGCCCGTGCCCAGCGTGTCGCGGATGACCCCGCCCACGCCGGTATTCGCCCCGCCGAATGGTTCCAGGGCGGATGGATGATTGTGCGTTTCCACCTTGAAACACACGTGATAGTCGTCGTCAAAAGCGATGACCCCGGCATTGTCATGGAACACGGACACGCACCAGGGCTTATGGAGTTCGTGCGTGGCTTTGGCGATAAAGGATTTGAACAAACCGCGAATGACGGTCGTTTTGGATCTTTTCCCGTCGTAGGCCGTATAACGGATATGGCCGCGGAAGGTCTTGTGGCAGCAATGCTCGCTCCAGGTCTGGGCAACGGTTTCCAACTCCACGTCGGTAGGGTTGCGTTTTTCCTTGCGGAAATAGTCCCGGATGGCCTTCATCTCATCGAGGTTAAGGTACAACTGGCCTTGGCGGCTCAAGTCCAAAAGCCCTTTGTCCGAGGCCCCCAGCAGATCCACCGTGACAATGTCAAACGCCTTGGAAGCGAAGGAGGAGATGTCTTTGAAAGGGTCAGCGGGTTTGACAACGGCGTGCTGGATGAGTTTGTTCATCAGCACGCGGCTGGTGATGGAAGCGGCTTGCGCCTTGGAGGGTTTGCCCCAAAAAAAATACTGTCTGGCTGTGCGCACCGCGCGGATGCCTGTCACACCCAGATCACGGATGGCTTTGACCGTGGACGCCTCGACCGGGTCCATGACACCGGGATTATAGGCGATCTCGACGACCTTTGGAAGTCCCCGGTACGAGGGGACGGTGTGGTTAGGTTTGCCGCCCTTGCCCCAGACACCCATGGGCTTGGCGGCATAACGGTATTCCTGGACAACGGGGTCACACAGAAGTTCGCGGCAGATCCTGTCCACGTCCGCGCCGTTCAATGGACCGTGCAAAAGATACACCGCTGTGGTCCGCACGCGCTTGACCGACGTCAGTCCCAGATCAACGATCTCCTGGACGATGCTTTGCCCAAGACAGTCATGGGCCCCCTCTTTTTCACGGATCTCTACACGCCAAACCATAAGGTGAGAATTTATGCGCTGACACGGCGCAGAACTTCCTGATAGGCCTCTTCGATATTGCCCAAGTCCCTGCGGAAACGGTCCTTATCGAGCTTTTCGCCCGTACCCAATTCCCATAAACGGCAGGTATCAGGAGAGATCTCATCCGCCAGGATGATATCGCCTTTAGCGCGTCCGAATTCCAGTTTAAAGTCGATCAGTTCAATGTTCAATTTTCTAAAAAACGCCTGCAAATGCCCGTTGATGGACAAGGCCAGGCCGGAGATCTTTGTCATTTCCTCGTCGGTGGCGAGCCCCAGGGCCCGGATGTGATATTCATTGACCAAGGGATCGCCCAAAGCGTCATTCTTGTAGCAGAATTCCAGGGTCGGACAGGCCAACGCCGCGCCTTCGGCCAGGCCCAGCAAACGGCACAAAGTCCCGGCGGCGCGATTGCGCACGATGACCTCCAAAGGGACGATACTGACCTTTTTGATCAGCATCTCCCGGTCGCTCAACTGGCGCTCGAAATGCGTCGGGATCCCGCAGCCGGCCAGATACTCGAAGATCTTGGCCGCGATGCGGTTGTTCATGATCCCCTTCTCGTGGATGGTCCCTTTCTTGGCGGCATTGAACGCCGTGGCATCATCCTTGAAATACTGGATCAACAGGTCCGGGTCCTGGGTCGTATAGAGGATCTTGGCCTTGCCTTCGTATATTTTATCAATTTTGTTCATAATATTAACATGTCATTCCCGAATGCTTCTGTCGGGAATCCAGACACGCCTTTTCTGGACCCCCGATTAAAACATTCGGGGGTGACCCGCCTGCGGCGGGTCATTTGATCCCCGCGCGTTTAAAGACCTTGTCGCGATGGCGGATGTAAAACTTGATGTCGAAACACCCGTCGATCTCGTTCTTGGAAAGATATTTGCGCACGCGCCGGTCGCGGTACAGCACGTCCTTGAATTCCGTGCTTTCTTGCCAGACCTGCATGGCGCAGGACTGGATGATCTCATAAGCGGCGTCGCGGGGCTGGCCCTTTTTCATGAGCTCCAAAAGGATACGCTGGGAATAAATGAGCCCGCGCGTCTTGGACAGCGAAGCGATCATGTTCTTGGGGTACACGAGCAGTCCCTCGACGATGGGGATGAACTTGTTGAGCATGTAATTCAAAGCGATCGTCGAATCCGGCAAAATGACGCGCTCGGCGGAAGAATGGCTGATGTCGCGCTCGTGCCAGAGATTGATGTTCTCGAAAGCCACCATGGCGTGGGCGCGCAAAATGCGGGACAACCCGCAGATGCGCTCGCAGGTCACGGGGTTTCTTTTGTGAGGCATGGCGGATGAACCGATCTGGCCCTTGAAGAACGGCTCCTCGACTTCCAGCAATTCCGTCTTTTGCAAAGCGCGGATCTCGGTGGCGAATTTTTCCAGCGAACACCCGATCAGGGCGAGTGTCGTGACAAAATGGCAATGGTGGTCGCGCTGGATGATCTGGGTGGCCACGTTGGCGGCCCTCAGCCCCAGTTGGGTGCAGACATATTCCTCGACGGAGGGCTCGACGCTGGCGTACGTGCCGACCGCGCCGGAGAGTTTACCGATGCGCATGCTCTCGCGGGCCTGCTGCATGCGTTCGCAATTGCGGTTCATCTCGTCGTACCAGATGGCCAGTTTCAAACCGAAGGTGGTCGGCTCGGCGTGCACGCCGTGGGTGCGGGCCACGCAAACCGTGTCCTTGTATTTCTTGGCCTTGTCTTTAATGACCCCCGCCAGTTTTTTGATGTCGGCGATGAGGATATCGCTGGCTTCCACGCATTGCATGGACAGCGACGTGTCCAAAAGGTCCGATGAGGTCAGGCCCATATGCAGGTATTGGGCGTCGGAACCGAGGTTCTGCCCCACGTTCTGGATGAAGGCGACCACGTCGTGTTTGGTGCGCTCTTCAATGCGGCGGACTTCGTCGATGTCAAATTTGGCGTTCTTGCGGATCTTCTCCATGGCCGCTTTGGGGATCAGGCCTATCTTGGACATGGCCTCGCAGGCCAGGACCTCGATCTTGAGCATGATCTCCATCTTATGCTCATCCGACCAAATACGGCTCATTTTGGACAAACTGTAACGATCGATCATGATGTTCTCCTCAAAGGGTTTATGAAGATCTTGTGAGGCCAAAAACGCGGGGGTAATATAACAGAGAAAATCCGGACGGTCAACCTAAAAAGAGCGTCCGGACGATAAAAATGCTGTAAGTTATTGATCCTTATTGGGTTGCGTTCTTGCTAGTATCTTCTAAAACGGTGGGTACGGCGGGCGCGGCGGGAAATTTCTCTTCAAAATACTTGGCACTGATGTCAACGCTTTCCTGCATCAAAACCGGGATGGTTTCCAACAGTTTCTTCCCCTCTGGGGTGGAATAAAAAGCGATAAAGGCCTTCAATTCGTCTGCGGTAAAATGTTTGTCATATAAAGGAACGATCTGTCCGATGATCTCGTCCACGCGGACATTGTCTTTGAACTTCTGCGTTTGCGGGTCATCGGGTCCCATGTCCTCGAACATGGTCTGCAAATTCTGTTCCATGACGCGCTTGGTGCCGAAAACGTCGATGAATTTGAGGATGAGTTCCCGCTTTTCGCCCATGACCGCGGGCTGCGCCTCCCCCTCCTGGGCATGGACCGGCGCACAAACGATCAAGATCAAAACAGGGACACAAAAAATCATTTTCATGATTTTATTGTAAACCTACCGGGCATTTGACAAAAGGAATATTTGAGATAAATAAACGGATATGTTAGGATAGCCCCCATGATCATCGAACGCATCCGCAGGAACATCGACGCGAGTTTGGCTTCTTTCCTCAACACCGTCAAAAAAGACTACAAACTCCGCCTCGTCAGCCCCCTGCTTTTTGAAAGCATCCGCGAATTCACTTTGCGCGAAGGCAAACGCATACGCCCTTTGCTTTTGATCCTGACCTACAAGGGCTACGCCCCCAAAGGCAAGGCCATCGCGAAAACATTATACAATGCCTCGACGTGCATGGAATTTCTGCACAATTTCATGCTCATCCACGATGACATCATCGACCGCTCGGACCTGCGCCGCGGCAGACCCACGCTCCACAAGGTCCTGGCCAAAACGGTCCCGACGACGAACCCGAACAAACTGGGCATTGACTTAGGGATCATCACCGGCGATATCGTCTATGCCTTGGCCATCGACGCGTTTTTGGCGGTCAAAGAACCGCCCAAGCGCAAAGAGCGCGCGCTCAAATATTTCATCCAGACCGCGGCGTTCACCGCCATGGGGGAATTCATCGACACGGTGCACGGCGTCGAGCGTTTGGACCGGGTGACGGAAAAGGACGTCTTCCTCAATTATACGCTCAAGACCGCCCGCTACACCTTTGACTGCCCCATGGTCACCGGCGCCATCCTCGCCGGCGCCGACAACAACGAGATCAAAAAACTTTCCCGCTTCGGCATCCTCATCGGCCAGGCCTTCCAGATCCAGGACGATATCATCGGTATTTACGAGACGGAAAAAAACATCGGCAAAAGCATCTTGAGCGACCTGGCCGAATCCAAAAAAACACTGCTGGTCTGCCATGCCAATCGGACGCTGCGCGGCGAACAAAAAGCAAAATTCCTGAAAATATTCGGCAAGCCAATCAAAACGATGGGTGATCTAAAACAGATGCGGCGTCTTTTTGTCGAGGGCGGGAGTCTGGATTACGCGTTCGCGGCCATCGAAACGCGTTTGAAGCAGGCGCAAAACATTTTAAACAACTTGAAGATGCACGATGATGACCGCGACCTCATCCGCGCGTCCTTGCTGAAACTCTTCAATCATAGCCAGAAGATTTGTTCATCATTCGGCGGGTGACATTGCTCTAAACCAGACGGCTGGCGATCTCGTCTAAGACCAAACGGCCTTTCAGGGTCGCGCGCACCATGGTCCCTTCTGTTTCCAAAAATCCTTCCTCCACAAGGTCTGTGACTTGCCGCAAAACATCCTCTTGAAGACGGCACCCGATCTCATCTTCAACAACAGCGTAATCCACGCCCTTGTTCGTGCGCAGTCCCAGAACAAAACGTTCACCCAAACGCTGGCGAAGCGACAGGATCTCCTCACCGGCAACGGCATTTCCGGTGGCGTTCACCCTCTCTAAATAAGGCAATAATTTGTCCTCGTTCCAAAACCTGCGTCCGGCCGCATGGCTGTGCGCGCCCATGCCTAAACCGATATAGTCCCCGCCCGTCCAGTAACGGCTGTTGTGCCGGCTTTGATATCCATCGCGGGCGAAATTGCTGATCTCATACGGACGCAACCCGGCCGCTTCCAGCACCCGCGTCACGAGCGCGTAATGGCGGGCCAATTTTTCTTCATCATCCAGTTTCATTTGCCGGGCATAAAAACGGCTGTTGGGCTCGACGGTCAACGTATAAACGGACACGTGCTCGCTGCCTAGATCCGCGAGCCGGCGCGCGTCATTGTTCAACTCCTCTTCGCTTTGCCCGGGAAAACCGTACATCAAATCCGCGTTGATGTTGCCGAATCCCGCCTGGCGCAAACATTCAAAGGCCGCCCGGGCCCTTGCGGCATCGTGCGTGCGCCCCAAAAATTTCAGGTAGCGGTCATCGAATGTCTGCACCCCCATACTGACCCGATCGATCCCAAGATCCGACAGGCATTGGGATTTTTCGGCATTGATATCATCGGGATTCGCCTCAATGGTGATCTCGCAGTCGGGCTCAAAAACGAAATGACCGCGCAAAAATTTCATCAGATGTTTCAATTGAACGGCGGATAAAAATGTCGGTGTGCCGCCGCCCAGATAAACAGTGTCCAACCGCGCGCCGCGATGCATCTGTGCTTCACGCATAAGCGCCGCGATATAATCATCCGCGCGGTGACCCTGCCCGACGCTGACAGCAAAAGAGCAGAACAAACACTTGCTCCCGCAGAACGGGATGTGGACATACAAAGAATTTTTATTAAAAATTTTTTGCATATGGGTACGGCTGTGCTAGTATTGAATTAACAAATCAATCCTTAGGAAAGGAGACCGTCATGGCTAAAAAGAAAAAAAGAAAAACAGCTAAGAGAAAATAAGTACCACGCATTATTTTTTTCATAAAACCCTCTGATGGTTCAGGGGGTTTTATGTTTGTATCCCATCCGCGTAAAAATGATCCCCAACTCATACAAGGCCAGCATCGGCGCGGCCAATAAGACCTGCGACACCACATCCGGAGGCGTCAGGACCGCGGCAACGATCAGGATGATGATGATCGCGTGCCGCCGTTTTTGGCGCAGGAATTCCGGTGTCGCGATGCCGATCTTCGCCAGAAACGTCATCACCAACGGCAATTCGAACGCGACGCCGAACGCCACCA
>JACPXN010000023.1 GCA_016196515.1 Candidatus Omnitrophota bacterium
ACCGCACGTGAACAATGCGGGTCTGGTCACCCTGGACCTGCAGCCGACCATTACGGCGATCACGGATTACGTGCTGGTGGACCCGGCGGCAACGGCCAAAGTGCCGGTTTTGAGCACCGAACAGGCTAAGACCAAGGTTATGATCGTAGACGGGCAGACTTTAGTCATCGCGGGATTGATCAAGAACAAGACATCGTTCACCAAGAAGAAGGTGCCGTTGTTGGGCGATATTCCGGTCATCGGCGAGATCTTCAGGAAGAAAGAGGACCAGACCGACAAGACCGAACTTCTGATATTCTTGACCCCGCACATCATCACGGCGAATAATCCCCTCGCGTCCGCCTCCGGCGGAAAATGATGACCCTCGTCTGCCCTAATAAAAATTGATTTTTTATTAGGGAGGAACCATCGTGTCCAAAGAAATTTTAGTGCAAGTTGCGCAAGGCGAACGGCGCGTCGCTGTCCTGTCTGACGGAAAACTGGATGATTTTTACATTGAGCTCGACCGCCACCAGTCCATGCTGGGCAATATTTACAAAGGTAAGGTCGAGTCTATTTTACCGTCCATCAACGGGGCGTTCGTCAACATCGGCCAGGAGAAGAACGGGTTTTTATACCTGACCGACGCCGACAATCCTTTGCTCAAGGAAGTCGACCGGATCGAAGAAGAGCCTGTGGTGGGTGTGGGTCAGAAGATCATCAACATGATCTTCCCTCGAGATCAGCAACAACCGCCCCAGGACCCCAAACAAGGCAGGCCTGCCTGTCCGGCAGGCAGGCCTTCCAAACAGCAACAGCCGCTGCCTTTGAAAAAAGACCAGGAGATCCTGGTGCAGGTGGTCAAAGACCCCTTTGGCACCAAGGGCCCGCGTTTGACGACGCATATCAGTCTGGCGGGGCGTTTCGTGGTGTATATGCCGCTGGACAAGCATAACGGCATTTCCAAAAAGATCGAAAAGCCCGAGGAACGCCAGCGCCTGCGCGATATCCTCAAGACGTTTCATTTTGCTAAGTCCGGCGGGTTCATCGTGCGCACGGCTTCCGTGGACCAGGGCGAGAAGGAACTCACCCGCGACGCCAAATTTTTGACGGTCCTGTGGGAAAGAGTGCGCCATTTGTCCAAACAAAAACAGGCCCCGGCGCTGGTTTACAAAGAGTATGATCTTATCTGGAAAGTCGTGCGCGACCTTCTCAAGGAAGAGGTGGACCGGCTCATCATCGACTCCGAGGAGGAGTGCATCAAGATGCGCAAGTTCGCCCAGACCATCAGCGGCCAGGAGATGATGGACAAGATCCGGCATCATCAGGGTCCCCAGCCGTTGTTTGAGGCGAAAAACGTCGCGCATGAACTGGAGAAAATTTACGAGAGCAAGGTGTATCTTAAATCCGGCGCGTACATCGTCATTGAGCCCACGGAAGGGTTGATCGTTGTGGACGTCAACAGCGGCCGTTTTAAGGGCCGGGGCACGCCGGAAGACGCGGCGTTCGCGGTCAATATGGAAGCGGCACCGGAGATCGCGCGGCAATTGCGTTTGAGGGATTTGGGCGGCATCATCGTCATTGATTTCATCGACATGAACCGCGAAGACCACAAGCGCAGGGTCGTGAACACCCTGCGGGAGGAGTTGGCCAAGGACCATGCCAAGACCGAGGTCAACCGCATTTCGCCCTTAGGGCTGGTGGAGATGACCCGGGCGCGTACGGGAAAGACCATTGAGTCGCTCAAATTCCACGCCTGCCCTTATTGCGAAGGCCGGGGAAAGGTCAAGATCGATTAAGCTTTGACAAACTACGTAGTATATTTTATACTTACTACGTAATAAGGAGATTGCCATGGAGACGGTATCCGCAAAGAATAAACTGACGTTATGGCTTGATCGGGAGACCATCACGTTCGGGAAGAATTTTGCCAGGCAAAATCACAAATCGCTGTCCCAGATCATTTATGATTATCTGCGGTCATTGAAGAAAAAGGCCGTTCAAGGCTCCGAGATCGAATTGACACCCATCGTCAGGCGGATGAGCGGTATTGCGGGGTCCAAAAAGCTCGACGTCAAAGAGTATTACAGGCATTTAGAGAAGAAGCACCTGCATGGTTAAATTGTTCTTTGATGTCAATGTCATTTTGGACGTTCCGCTCCAACGCATTTCTCCCCAGATCGAGTCTCAGAAAGTTTTGACCTTGGCCGAGTCCGGCGTCGTGGCGGGTTTCACAAGCGCCGTGGCGTGCGCGACCATTCATTATTTGGTCGCAAGAGCGATTGGGTCCCGGCAAGCATTGCTGTTCATCAAGGACCTGCTGCGGGTGGTGACGGTTGTCGAGGTCAATCGTTCCATCCTGAACAGGGCATTGGAATTGGATGGCCTTGATTTCGAAGACAATATTCAAATCGCATGCGCGGAGAAAGTTTCCGCCGATCATATCATCACCCGGAACCCAAAAGATTATCGCCACTCCGCTATCTCGGTTCTTTCTCCCGCGCAGTATCTTTCCATGCAATGAATTTGAGCGGTGTCGGTAAAATAATCCTTTTGACCTTTGGTGCTTCCCATGTATAATTGGAACTTCCATCAAGGATATTCAAGAAAGGGCATTTCATGTTCGCCGTCATTGAATTAGGCGGGTTGCAGTTCAAGGTGAGCGAAGGCGAGACCATCGCCGCCAACCGTTTGGACTATACGCCCGGACAAAAGATCACCGTGGAAAAAGTTTTGCTGTTTTCCGACGGTCAAGAGGTCAAGGTCGGCCAGCCGTACCTCAAGGACGTCGAGGTCAAGGCAGAGGTGGTTGCTCACACCCGTGCGCCTAAGGTCATCGCGTTCAAGTATCGCAAGCGCAAGGACTCGGCCAAGACCATCGGCCATCGCCAGGACCTGACCACGATCAAGATCGAAAAGATCGCGGCTTAACCATGAACCAGAATAAGCGCTTCGCATTCGGTTCATGGTTACCCTGAACCGACCACGAAGTGTTCGGTCTGGTTCAGGGCAATATTTTAAATTCCCCCGGAATCCCGGTATCCCATTCCCTTGGGGAGCCGGGATTCATGTTTTTTGCGGGGTTACCATACTATGGCATTTGTTGATCAGGCGCGCATTCAGGCCCAGGCCGGCAACGGCGGTAAAGGATGCGAAAGCCATGACCAGGATAAATACATGCGTTATCCCCGTCCTAACGGCGGGAATGGCGGCAGGGGCGGTGACATTGTCCTTATGGCAGACCGCAACCTGTACACCCTTTTGGATTACCGGTTCAAACAGCATTACGTGGCCAAAAGCGGCGCTCACGGCGGTTCGAATAATAAGACCGGGGCCAATGGCCCGGCCTGTGTCTTGAAGGTTCCCGTTGGGACCATGGTGTGGGACCATGACACCGGTCTTTTGATCCGCGACCTTTGCCTGCCTGGGGAGGGCGTCACCGTGGTCAAAGGCGGCGAAGGCGGCCATGGCAATAACCACAACCGCACGGTCACGCCTCCGCAGGCCGGGGAAGTCCGCATGGTGCGCCTCGAATTGAAGGTCATCGCGGACGTGGGGCTGATCGGTTTTCCCAATGCGGGCAAAAGCACGCTCATCTCTGCCGTGTCCAAGGTGAGGTCCAAGATCGCCGGTTATCCCTTCACCACCAGAGCGCCGGTCCTGGGGATCGTTGAGGACGAACGCAGTGAGTCCAAAAATTTTGTCATGGCTGATCTGCCGGGCCTGATCGAAGGCGCGCATGAGGGCAGGGGTCTGGGACATCAGTTCTTAAAACACGCCGAGCGCACCAAGGTCCTCGTGCACGTCATTGACATGTCCGGTTGTGAAGGCCGTGACCCGGTGGACGACTATCATCAGATCTGTCGGGAGTTGGATCTTTATAGTGAGGAAGTGGCCCACAAGCACAGGGTCCTGGTGGCCAATAAAATGGATCTTCCGCCGGCTGAGGCGAATTTGAAAAAATTCAAACGCAAAGTGACTAAAAAGATCATGGCGATCTCCGCCAAAGAAAGGCAAGGATTGGACAAATTGCTCGTGGTCCTGCGCAAACTATTATGACAAGGACATTCAACAGACCCATACGGCGTGTCGTCGTCAAACTCGGTTCCAGTCAGATCGCGGATTACGCGCTCAAACCCCGCAGGGCGCAATTGCGGTCTTTGGCCTCACAGGTCGGCCGTTTGCGCAAGCGCGGCATCGAGGTGGTGCTTGTCTCTTCGGGGGCCATTGTGCTGGGCATGGGGGAGTTGGGGGAGAAGAAACGTCCGACGGAACTTGCTTCGCTTCAAGCGCGCGCGGCCATCGGTCAGGCGGTCCTCATGCGCACCTACAGCAAATTGTTCGAAAAGGCGGGCTTGAAATGCGCGCAGGTGCTTTTGACGTGGGATGATTTTAAAGCGCGCGTCCGTTTTTTGAATTCCCGGCATACGCTGGACAATCTTTTGAAGGAAGGGGTCATTCCCGTCATCAATGAGAACGACACGACTTCGACCCAAGAGATCAAGTTCGGTGATAACGACAAACTGTCCGCCCTGGTGGCGGGCCTGGTCCGCGCGGACCTTTTGTTGATCCTTTCCGACGTCAGCGGGCTTTATGACGCCGACAAAAGAGTGTTTGAGGAAGTCAAAGAGATCACGGCGCAGATCGAGGGCTTTGGCGGCGGCACCAAAAATATCCATATCGCCCGCGGCGGCATGAAAACCAAGATCGAGGCGGTCAAAATCGCCACCCATGCCGGCGTGCCCTGCGTGATCACGGCCGGCAATATCCGTGACGTTCTGCTGCATGTCGTGGATGGACAAAAGATCGGCACGTATTTTATCGAGAAGAACGACAAAATACTCGACGGAGACATGGAACATGAGTTTATCCGTTCGCATTTTAAAAACCGCGCAAGCCGCTAAAAAGGCCTCGCACCAACTCGCTTCTGTGCCGGCTAAGGAAAGAGACCGGGCCCTGCGTTTGATGGCGCGGGCCATTTTGGCCGGACGGTCATATCTGATCAAAGAAAACAGCAGGGACCTGGCCGCGGCCGGACGGGCCGGTTATGCCAAGGCCCTCATCGACCGCCTGACATTAACTCCCAGGATCATCCAGGGGATGGCGGATTCTGTGCGGGCCACCGTCCGCCTGAAAGATCCCATCGGGGAAGATTTGGGAACGTTCAAACGTCCCAACGGTTTGCTGATCAAGAAGATCCGCGTGCCTTTGGGTGTGGTCGGGATCATTTATGAATCTCGTCCTAATGTGACCAGCGATTGCGCTGCCCTTTGCCTGAAATCCGGCAATGCCGTCCTCCTCAAAGGAGGCAAAGAAGCCGTCCATTCCAATAAGGCCATTTTTAAAGTCCTCAAGGACGCTTTAAGCAGTACTTCTGTTCCGCCGCAGGCCCTGCAAATGATCGACCCTGTTGACCGCCGGGCCGTGCAAGAACTTTTAAAACTGGAACAATACGTGGACGTCATTGTTCCGCGCGGCGGGGAGGAGCTGATCCGTTTCGTTGCCGAGAACTCCCGGATCCCGGTGATCAAACATTTCAAGGGCGTCTGTCATGTGTATGTCGCCGCCCGAGCGGACCTGCAGATGGCCCGCCGGATCGTCCTCAACGCCAAGGTGCAAAAACCGGGCGTGTGCAATGCCATGGAAACCTTGCTGGTGGACAAGGCCGTGGCCAAAAAATTCCTGCCCGCGGCGCTTGCGGACTTAAAGAAAGCCGGCTGTGAACTGCGCGGTGACGCGGCCACGCGCGCCATGGTCCGGGGCATCAAGACAGCGACACAAAAAGATTGGTCCACCGAGTACCTGGACCTGATCCTTTCGGTCAAGGTCGTGGACGGCCTGCAGGAGGCCGTGGACCATATCAATACCTACGGATCGCGGCATTCGGATGCCATTGTCACCAGCGACAAGGCCCAAGCGAAACAATTTTTGGAAGGCGTTGATTCCGCCTGCGTCTATGTGAATGCGTCCACGCGTTTCACCGACGGATATGAGTTCGGGTTCGGGGCGGAAGTGGGTATTAGCACGGACAAATTGCACGTGCGCGGTCCCATGGCGCTCGAGGGGCTGACCTCTTATCAATATCAAATTTACGGCCAAGGGCAAATACGGACGTGAAGCGCATCGGCCTTTTAGGCGGCAGTTTCAATCCCATCCATTGCGGCCATCTGTTCATGGCCCGGACGGCCATGGAGGGGTTTGGGCTGGACCAGGTCATTTTTGTTCCGGTCCATTGTTCCCCTCACAAGACCGACCGCGGCCTGGCGCCGGCCGAACATCGTCTGGCCATGGCGCGGCTGGCCGTGCGCGGGCATAAGGATTTTAGCGTCCGCGATGCGGAGATCAAACGCGGCGGCATTTCTTACACGGTGGATACGGCCCGGTATTTCCGCCGCTGTTATCCCAAAGACCAATTGTTTTTTATCATCGGTGAGGACAGCATCCAAGGGCTTTGGGGCTGGAAAAATATTGACGAGATATTGAGTATTTTATCGTTCATTGCCGTCAATCGCGAACGTTGCCCCGTGTCTTCTTCGCAGATAAGACTCCGCCTGTCCCGCAAGCAGGGCATTGGGGGGCTGACGCCGGCAGCCGTGGTCGGTTATATCCGGCAGAAAGGGTTGTATGTTCCATAGCGAGATCAAATTCGGCACCGACGGCTGGCGCGCGGTCATTTCCGATACGTTCACCTTCAAGAACGTCCGCATCGTGGCGCAGGCCGTCGCGGACTGGGTCAACAAGGACAATCCCGCGTTCACCAAAAAGACGGTCGCCGTCGGATATGACAACCGTTTCCTGTCCGCCGAATATGCCCGTATTTTTGCCGAAGTTTTGGCCGGCAACGGCATCACCGTATTTTTGTCCGATACGTCTTTGCCCACACCGGCCTTGAGTTACGGGGTCGTTCGTTTGAAGGCGGTGGGCGGTATCATGATCACGGCCAGCCATAATCCGCCCGAATTCAACGGTATCAAGATCAAGACCGCCCAGGGCGGGGCCGCGCCGAAAGACATCACCGGGACCGTCGAGTCCTATTTAGGCCTGTCCCCGGTCAAGACCGCGGACCGACCCATCATTGTCCACGATTTCAAGAAAGAATACGTCGCCTTCATCCGCGGATACCTGGATCTCACAAAGATCAAGGGTTCCAAATACAAGGTCTTGACCGACATCATGCACGGCAGCGGCGGCGATCTCATGGTCCGGATCCTCAAAGGCACGAGGGTGCGTCTGGAGTTGATGCGCGCGGACGTCAATCCCGGTTTTGACGGCAGCAAGCCCGAACCCATCCCGGAATGTTTAGGGGCCATCATGGGCCGCATGAAAAAAGAAAAGGTCGATCTGGGGCTTGTCCTCGACGGGGACGCGGACCGCATCGCGGCGGTTTCGCCCGGCGGGGATTTTGTGAGCCCGCAAAAGATCCTCGGCCTGCTCATCCTTCATCTGGTTGGCAACCGCAAGGTGCAAGGCGGCATCGTCAAAACGTTGTGCGGGACCACCATGATCGACAACATCGCCCGCAAACTCGGCCGTAAACTCTACGAAACACCCGTCGGGTTTAAATACATTTCAGACCTTATGGTCACTCAAACAATCGTGGCCGGCGGGGAAGAGGCCGGCGGCATGGGTTTGCCCGGTTATATCCCCGAACGCGACGGGACCCTGGCAGGCCTGCTCTTGCTGGAAATGATGGTCTACAACAAACGGAATTTCAAACAGCTGATCGACGATATGGAAAAGGAATTCGGCCGTTACTATTATGAGCGGCTGGACCACGCGATGGACGCTAAAAAAGTGGACCTCAACGCGCTTAAAATCATTACGTCTGTATTAGGAACAAAGGTGGTCGGAGTGAAAGATTTCGACGGGGTGAAGCTCATCGGCGAAAACGAGGACTGGCTCATGTTTCGCCCGTCGGGCACGGAGCCGCTGGTGCGCATCTATTCCGAGGCCAAGTCGCTCAAGCGTGCCAAAGACCTTTTGGAATTCGGCCGCAAATTGATCGATCCATGATCTATTACATCGTTTATTTCCTGACCAAGGCCGTCAGTTTTTTTTGTTTCCCCCGGCGCATCTACGGGATGGAACATTTTCCCCGTCATGGCGGCTTTATCCTGGCCAGCAATCATATCAGCAATCTGGACCCCGTGGTGTTGGGGATCTCGGTTATGCGCCGCGTCAATTTCATGGCCAAGGACTCGCTTTTTAAGGAACAGCCGCTGGGTTTTATCCTTAAAAAGTTGTGGTCTTTTCCGGTGAAACGGGAGGGGTCTGATTTCGGCGCCCTCAAAGAGGCCTTGAAACGCCTGAAAAAAGGAAGGCCTGTTTTGATGTTCGTGGAAGGCACTCGCCGTGTCGGGAACGCTCCTTCCAAAGCCCAGGCCGGTGTCGGATTTCTGGCTGTTAAAGCCGGGGTTCCGGTCATCCCCGTCCATGTCAGCGGGACCGAGAAAGTCATGCCCCCGGGCAGCAGGTCCCTGACCCGCCCCAAACCATCCTGCAAAATATTGACCGCATTCCCGCGTAATCTTTTCATTTGACATTCTTTGATATTTTGGGATACTCCCTCTACCCTGAACCGGACTAAACGCTCCTGCCTGCCGGCAGGCAGGTCGCAGTCGGTTTTAGGGAATTCCCATATATAGAGGCTTTAAATCCAATGAGCAATGAGCAATCATCCATGGAAGAGCTTTACGCCAGCACCCTGCGCGATATTAAGGAAGGGGAGGTGGCCAAAGGCACGATCGCGGCCGT
>JACPXN010000128.1 GCA_016196515.1 Candidatus Omnitrophota bacterium
CCTGTGGGGACACGGTCATTTTTGCGGTATAAAAAGCAAAACACCCACACCACCAGGCCTGCGCCTAAAGCCAAGACCAATTTTTGTATGGTTAAAAATCCCGGCAAATGGACCGTGGGCAAGAACGGCAAATACCATTGATGCGAGTCCATGATATGACGCATGATGTACTCATCGATCCGGAATGGTCCTTGGGCCGCGGGCAAACTCATAATATTTAATCATAAATCATAAATACAGACGGCGCAAGCAAATGTACGAGAATCACCGGCGTAAAATCTTCCAAAGTTCATAAACGATGAGCAAGGTGCCGGCCCCCACACCTGTCAACGTCCATGTATAACCGGTACCCAATTTTTGATCGGCAAAATAGCCGACAAAGAAGCAGAACAGGAACTCTCCCGCCATGGTCCAGCCGAAGTTCAGCACAAAGACCTTTCCACGCAATCGGCCAGGGCCGCAATGAACCCCGGATGGCATTCCAGGGCCTTGCTCATGCGGTAATCGGTAAAACCGAATTCTTTTTGTGCCAGTTCCCTATATTCTATATCGATCTCGCACAGCGTCTCAATATGGTCCGACACAAAAGCAACGGGAACGACGATGACCTTGCGTACACCTTGCCGGCTTAATTCTTCAAGTGTTCCCGGGGTCGTGGGCTTGATCCATTGGATGGGGCCGACATCGCTTTGGTAGGCAATGGCCCACCGGTGCCTGCGTCCCAATCTTTGGACAAGGCCGGCCACTGTCTGGCTGATGAGAAAGGTGTACGGGTCCCCTTCCTGGAGGAAATAAACCGGTGTGCCGTGGGCCGAGAACAACAAATAAAAATCATCCAAGCGTTCCCCCGGCCGCAGCGTTTCCCGGATGCGGTCCGCAAAGGCCTGGAGATAACCCTCATACAAATGATACGGCAGGCAGGTTGTGAATTGCAGTTCAGGATAGATTTTTTTGGCCGCTTCCTTCAAATAAAAAATGTTGGATGCGGTCGTGGATTTGGAAAAATGAGGATACAGGCTCAAGAGCAGCGCATGTTTCTTTTTCTTTTCTTTAATAACAGTGATGGCTCTCTCGGGCAACGGCTCGCTGTAATTGAACGCCAACTGCGCCTCCAGACCGCGTCCCCGTTTTTTCAATTCAACCCTCAAGGCATCGGCCTGCGCCAGTGAGGACTTCAAGATCGGGCTTCCCCCGCCGATGAGCCCATAACGGTGCTGGACGCTTTTAAGCCGCGAACGGATGAGAAGATCGGCGAACAGGGATTGGGCAAAAGGAAAACGGATGATGAGGCGATCGTTAAAAAGCCGCCGTAAAAACGGCTCAACACCGGTGATATCTTGAGGGCCGCCCATGTTCATGAGGACGACCACCATGTCCTCATCGCGCAGGCCGGATGGTAAAACAGGCGGCAATTGGAGATCAACGATCATAGGGTACGGCCTATTGGGTTTTTGCCGGATCAAAGAAATCAGAACTCTTGAGGGCTTTGAGTTTGGCGATCTTGGCGTCAAACTCAAGGATCTTGCGGCGGATGATCCCTTCAACCTCGGCCATGGCCTGGGCGCGTTTTTTCATGCCGGCGTCCACCACCTGGTCTAAGTCATCAATGGAACAAAGATGCGCTCCGGGAACCTGCGCGACCGCGGGGTCAATGTTGCGCGGCATGGAAATATCAATGAATAAAAGCGGCCTGTTGGAACGCGCGGCCATAACCTTGACAATTTGTTCCTTGTCCAGAATGTAATGCGGCGCGCCCACGGAGCAGATGCACAGGTCCACTTCGGACAGGATCTCTTTGATATCAAAAAAAGACGCCGCGATCCCGTTGTATTGAACGGCCAGGGCCCCGGCTTTTTCGCCCGTGCGGTTCATCAAATACATTTTGGCCAGACCCTTGCGGCAGAGATGAGTGAGGGCCATTTCCCCCATTTTTCCGGCGCCGATGACCAGAGCGGACTTTCCGGACAAAGACCCCAGCATGCCCTGGGCCATTTCGATCGCGGCCCAACTGATGGAAGAACCGCCATGGCCGATCGCGGTCTCATGGTGCGCTTTTTTGCCCGCGCGCACGGCAATATTGGTCAAAATGTTGAAATAACGCGACAGGGTGCCTATTTGACGGGCCCGGTCCACAGCCATTTTGACCTGGCCCAGGATCTGCCTCTCGCCTAAAACCAGAGAATCCAGGCCGCAGGCCACCTTGAAGAGATGTTCACAGGCCCGGCGTGATTCATGGACATAAATATACGGGGTGTGATCGAAGTCCAGGTGGATCTTTTTGACCCTGGCGATCATGTCCATGATGAAAGCGCTGTCAAGGCAAGCATCGCCCTTTTTTAAATAAACTTCAACGCGATTGCAGGTCGAAAGGACAAAACATTCGCTGACTAAGGGGTGATCTTTAAGTGTCGTTAAAAACAGGTCCTGCTGCTGCGGATTTAAATAAAATTTCTCGCGGATGGAAATGGGCGCTGTTTTATGATTAAGTCCGATAACGAACATGATGACTGGAATATAACAAAAGTTCGACGAACAATCAAATGCTAATATTCAAATCTTTCAGGGCCTGTTGGTATTCTTCGGGAGTGTTCACATTGTCCAACCAGCGGGGGTTTTGCTGAGCGATGAGATGGGTGTCGGACTTTGCGAGCGTTTGGCGGGGACAACGGGCTCCTTGCTTAAAAATGCTTATAAAATGTTCATACCCTCCGGCCTCCCAAATGGAGCACAACGGCTCCGGCAAACCGTCATGGGTGCTGATAAAAGCCGTGGCGGCCTTGGCAGGATCACGATTCTCTATAAGATAGCGCAGGGTCTTTCCATCGGTAAAAGGCAGATCGCAGGCCATCACAAGCCAGGATGCCTTGGGATGCGCGGTCATGGCGGATAAAATGCCCGTTAAAGGACCGGCGTCCGCGAATGACGGCATGTCCTCGATCGCCGGCATACCGGAATAAGGCCGTCCTGAAATAAACACCCCGGCGCACACTCCTGCCAGCAGATCACGGACATATTCCGCCTGCGGCTTACCGTGATAGGACATCAAGGCCTTGTCCTGCCCCATCCTCTGGCTATGTCCGCCAGCCAAAATAAGGCCAAAGAGTTTGTTTTTTTCCGTGTTCATATTGGATAAATCCGTCGGCGTGGCCCAAGGACGCAAAATCTCCGGACCCGCCGAAATCAACCGGAGAACAGTCCCGCACCGGTACAAAACATGTCAGGTTGGTCTTCCAATCCACCTTGCCTTTGAGCGCAACATATTTCTGCGGTATCTTAACGCCGCAAGCACGATGCATATAAGGAATAACGTAACGGTACGCGCAGATGAGCGTTGAGACCGGATTTCCCGGAAGCGCGAACACGGGCTTTCCATCCCGCGTTCTGCCGAACCAGAACGGTCTGCCGGGTTTTTGGGCCACTTGATGGAAAAGTTTTTCCACCTTCATCTGCTCCAAAACCTTGGGAACATGGTCAAATTCCCCTTTGGAAACCCCGCCGCTAAGGACAATGATGTCGAAATTTTGACAAACAGCGCGCAGGCCTTTGAAGATCTTTTTGGGATCGTCGGGGAAATGGAACATCTTCACCCGGCATAAACCCGTTTGTTTAAGCGCACAGCGTAAAGCATAGGAATTGGAAAGCCGTGTCTGATAAAATGCCAGCGGTTTTCCGACATCCACCAGTTCATCCCCGGTCGCGATCACGGCGACATGAGCACGCCCGGTGACCTTGACCTTGGTCCTGCCGACCGATGCCGCGATCCCGATGTGCACCGGCAAAAGCCGTGTCCCTTTTTTAAGGACAATATCTCCCCGATGGACATCTGCCGCGCGCGGACGGACGTTCTGCCCCGGCTTTGCGGCAACGCCTTCCTTGAGCATTGCCTTGCCTTGCCGGAACATGATCTTTTCAACAGGAATAACGCAATCATATCCTTGGGGCACGACAGCGCCGGTCATGATGCGCACGCAATGGTCTTTGTGTTGGACGGCCAGCGGTTTGCCGCCGGCCGCGGCGATACCGTCCACGGGAAAAATTTTGGCGGCCGCCCGCGAAGAAACAGCAATGCCATCCATGAGGGCCTTGTCAAAAGGCGGCTGGTCGCGGTCCGAACGGATGTCTTCACGCAGCAGGCGTCCGTCGGCTTCTTTTAAAGGACAAAACTCGGACGGGAAATGCTGAACAGACCTAAGGATGATCTTTTGCGCGGCGTTGACGGTGATCATCATTTCCACTTGAACGCATGCACGGCTTCAACCACGGCCTTGAGTTTGAGAGGGTCGGTATCCGGCAGAACGCCATGGTTTAAGTTGAAAACGTATTTGCGGTGGTGTTTTTTGGCCGCTGTCAGCAAACGTTTGACTTCAGCCAAAAGAACTTTTTCAGGCGCGTAGAGCATGGTATTGAGCAAATTGCCCTGAATGCCTTTGGAGGTTTTTAACTGGGCAAGGTCAACAGTTTCACAGACCGACAGCATGTCTGCCCCGCTTTGGTCCATGAGGTCAAAAAGATGGGCGCAATTTTTCAAGAAATAGATCGACGGCAATTCAACGGAGTTAAAAATTTTCTGCACGTACGGCAAAACAAATCCCTCATATTCTTCATGACGCAATGACCCGGCCCATGTGTCAAATAACTGGAACGCCTTGATACCCGCCTTCTGCTGTTGTTTCAAATAGGCGATGGTGTTGGCCGTCAAGAGTTCCATCATTTGATGGAAGGTTTTGGGGTCTTCGAACATCATGCGCTGGTGTTTGGGGCAAAGGTAGGTCAGGACCGTATAGGGAGAACCCGCGAAACCAACCAGCGAAATGGACTCCGGCAGAACAGCGTTGATCAGTTGGATCGTCCGGCTGACATGCTCCAGGCCGCTGAATTTTCCCAGACGCCGCAGATCCGAACTGTGGTGAACAGGGTTTTTAACGACCGGCCCCCTGCCGTCCATAAAATCAATGTCAAAACCCATGCCCGACGGCATGGTCATGATATCGGCGAACAGGATCGCGGCATCCACACCCAGTATTTCCAGCGGCTGCAGCGTGACGGCCCCGGCCAGTTCCGGGTTGCGGAACAATTCGCGCAAAGGACAATTGGCCTTCAGGGCCTGGTATTGCGGCAAATAACGGCCGGCCTGGCGCATGAACCACACCGGCACCCGGGTGTTCGTGCCCTTAAAAGCCAGCAGGAATTGATTTTTGTCAGACGGTGCGTGAGAAACGTTTGTGCCCATGTTTTT
Organism: Candidatus Omnitrophota bacterium; assembly: GCA_016196515.1. GTDB lineage: Bacteria > Omnitrophota > Gorgyraeia > Zapsychrales > Fredricksoniimonadaceae > JACPXN01. The sequence goes on from JACPXN010000128.1 coordinate 5,237, forward strand.
GCCTCAAATACCAGTCAAACCCCATGCAAACATTGCGGATGAACAATTTGCCCAGATCCGTGACCGTCAGACGGCCATGATCCTCTTGGATAAGGCCGTCCTCAACGCATTCTTTGATATGTTCGGCCTCATCGGAAAAATAATCCTTGAACTCATGACCGAACACCTTAAAAAACTCATTTTGATCAACGACGAACCGGCACATCAAGGCATTGATGACCCATTGGCGGATGCGGTCATCTTCCGTCAAAACCTTGCCGCGTTCAATGGGCAAATGACCGGCGGCAATTTCCGCATAATATTCAGGCAGGACCTTCACGTTCTGCGCATAGGTGTTTTCCAAAAACCCGATGGCCGAAACACCGAACCCCAGAAACTCGTCGGCGGGCTTTAAGGTGTATCCCATGAAATTGCGGTACAACTGCCCGTTGTGGAACGCTTGGGCCATGTCATCCGTCTGCAGGGCAAAATGGTCCATGGCAATGGCCTGATACCCGGCCGCGGACAATTTGTCGCGCGATTGGATAAAAATGTCCAGTTTCTCGTCCTGTTGGGCAATGGCATCCAGATTGAATTTGTTCTGCGGCTTGGAAAGCCACGGCACATAGGCAAAACTGTACAAAGCAATGCGGTCAGGCCTCAAGCCGATGACCTGATCAACGGTCTTGCCGAACGTTTCCCTTGTTTGATAGGGCAAACCGTAAATGAGATCAAAATTCACCGACTTAAAACCGAATTCCCGGCACCAGCCATTGACCTCGCTCACCTGTTCAAAGGGCTGGATGCGGTTGATGTCGTCCTGGACTTTCGCGTCAAAATCCTGCACGCCCATGGACACGCGGTTGAACCCCAGGTCCTTTAAAAGTTTCAATTTGTCCCTGTTGACAGTGCGAGGGTCGGTCTCGATGGCGATCTCTCCGTCTAAGTCCACATCAAAGACGTCTGTGATCTTGGTGAACAAATGGCGGCACTGGGGTTCGCTCAAATACGTCGGGGTCCCTCCGCCCCAGTGCAGTTGGCGCACGGTCTTTTTGCGGCCGATCAAGCCCGCAACCATGCGGACCTCTTTTAAAAGATAGTCCAGATATTCATTCCCGATCTTTTCTTCCCGGGCACGGATAACCTTGTTGCAGGCGCAAAAATAACACAATTGCTCGCAAAACGGGATATGGATATACAGCGACAGGGTCTTGTCATTCTTTCCCAGCGCCCTCAATTTTTCAACGTACACCCCGGCGTCAACGGACAACGACCATTCCGGCGCCGTCGGATAACTTGTGTACCTAGGGCCGGCCACATCATATTTGAGAACAATTTGTTTGTCGATGGTCAAAGGCATGGCCTTCATTCTAACCC